>CAZPQB010000161.1:0-5410 GCA_964588605.1 uncultured Dehalococcoidaceae bacterium
GCCCTCCCTCTTGAGAATAGTCCACCGGACAAGTATCCGGCGGCCGTGGGAAGAGGAGAAAAACTCGAGGCAGGGGTGCAACTTTCCCCCAAAAAGGAAAACCGCCCCTGTTTTCAGGACGGTTTTTGCTATTCTGAAGCTAAATTAGGTCGGTGGCAGGCCTGGCCGGTCTCGAACCGCCCCCCTTTGCTTTACACGCAGGGTGTCGCAGGTTCGAAACCTGCACGGCCTTGTTCCCCCCGGTTCTGAAACTAATTTCACGGATTTTCTGAAAAATACCTACAGGAAACAGCTCCTCTGAGCACCTGGTTCGTGAAAAATAGGCTCATTTTCGTTGTGTCTTATTCCTAGAAAGGGGGGATTTATGTAATTCTCCCAGTATTTTTGCGTCTCAGGCTGAAATTTATATCCTGCTTGACGGATGTAGTTCATCCAGCTAAAGTCTCCAATAGAAAGCTTTACTTACATCGTGCTGGGTAACCATAATGAGAGTTCCGGTATCGCCACCAAAAGGGTAATGTGACAAAGATCGGCCAGCACGAACGGTAATATTCCCCGGTATACGGTACCTACCGGGACGTCAATAACCCCGGAAAGAATGAAGATATTTAAACCAAACGGTGGGGTAATCAGACCTACTTCCATACAGCGTACCATTATCACTCCGAACCATATCGGGTCCATTCCAATGGCCTCAATCACTGGAAAAATAAACGGGAGAGTGAGGAGTATACAGGCAAAAATATCCCAGAAACAACCGAGAATCAGGTAAAATACAATGATTCCCGCAATAAATACGTACTTGGATACCTGGAGCCCGGCTACAAAATCACTGAGCATAGTTGGTAACTGGCTTACGGCCAAAAATCGTAAAAAGATGAAGGCACCGGATATCAGCAAGACAATCATAGCCGTTATCTTGGCTGTCTCTACCATAGCCCTGCTAAAATTATCGCGCGTGAGCCGTCGCCCAACCAGACTGATAGCGATAGCCCCGAAGGAGCCAACAGCTCCGGCTTCGGTGGGGGTGAATACCCCCATATAGATACCTCCCAGCACGAGTATGAACAGGCTTATCATCCCCCAAATACGCTTTAGTGAGGAGACCTTCTCCTTTATATTCGATCGTGGCCCCGGCGGGCCAAGGCGAGGATTCAATCGGCAGAGTATAAAAATAGTAATCGAGTAGAAGACAACCTCGAGTACTCCGGGGATAAATCCGGCCATAAACAGCTTGCCTATCGATTGCTCGCATAGCAGACCGTACAGGATAAACCCTAGGCTGGGGGGGATAAGTATACCTATGCTGCCTCCGGCAGCGATACAGCCGGCGGCCAGTTTGCTGTCATAGCCAAGCTTCTTCATCTCGGGGAAGGCCACTTTGCCCATTGCTGCGGCAGTGGCATCGCTGGAACCGCAGACAGCCGCGAAACCGCCGGTAGCCACCGTGGTGGCAATGGCCAGACCCCCGGGTATATTACCTATCCATTTATTGGCGGCATAATAGAGGTCTCCGGCTATGCCGGTTTCAGATGCTACTATACCCATCAGTATAAATAGCGGAACACAGCTTATAACATAGACGGAAATCTGGCTGTACGGCTCCGTACCGGAGATTATAAAAGCATGACGCCATCCTTCGAGCAAGGCGAAGCCCAGGAAGCCGACGGTTATCATAGCCACGCCAACCCATACCCGAAGAAATATCAGGGCAACCATGATAACCACACCGATAATGCCGACGACTTCCGGGCTCATTTCCCCACCGCCTTAGATATCAAGGAGGATATAGCATGAATCATTAGCACTATCGATGTAAGAAACAGCAGGAAGTAACTAAAGCTTGATACTAACACGAAGGGGTATTGCGGGACATCCAGCATAGCCGAGGCTACACCAAGTTTCCGGACAGTTCCAGCCCTTATAAACGTCTGTGAAGCTATGAGACCGGAGACGCCTATCAACAGTATGTAGTTGAAGCTGTCCATAACCTTCTGAAGCCTTTGGGGGAATTTACTAACGATGAGTTCCACCTTGATGTGTGCTCCCTGCAGGGCGCACCAAGCCAGTCCCAGAGTTCCGACGCACACCATCAGATATTCGGTGAGCTCCATGCTGCCCATTATGGGCCGGTCGAAGATGTAGCGTAAAATAACATCGACCACAGTCAGCATCATCATTACTCCCAGGAGCGTGGTTGACGCCATGCCGGCCCACGTAACAATCCGCTTAAGTATTCTTTCTATCGATTGTCCCAGACTCATTGCTTATTCTCACGTAGATGCGCTGTGCAGGCTGTTGTCCCCTTCTGCAAGATGATGGCCGTAGAGTTGTACCCAAGAGTACAATACCCGACGGTCATCATACTTGCGAAAAGGGTTTCTGTTCCTTAGCTTTATTCACAGGATTATCGTGTTCAATAATATATGCTATTTATACTCTTCTATGAGCTTCTTAAGGCCTTCGTATACTTTCTTGGCGGGCCATCCTTTAGCTTCAGTTTCTTCGAGATATTGCTCGGTATATGGCTGGCACGCTGCCGCCCATACGGCTATTTCCTGCGGAGTAAGTTCGTAAACAGCATGCCCCATGGCCTTGGCTTCATCTACGGCGGTGTCTACAAGGGCGATGTCATATGTTAGCGACTCTTCATTTACCCAATCGTAGACATCCTTTAGTACATTTTGCTCTTTGGAAGTAAGCTTGTTCCAGGTGTCGAGGTTTACCAGGAAGCCGATGGGAACGAGTCCGGCACCAGCTCCGCCGAAATGGGTGTGGGAACTGAATAACTCCGTAAGCTTGAAATCGTGGACGGCCGCCCAGTGAGTAATCTGGGCATTGGCAAGGCCTCTTTCCAGAGAGGTAGACCAGTCCGGCGGTCCCAGCTGCATGGCGGAAGCGCCGTTGGCGTTTATCATGTCCGCAAGCGGACCGACACCGGTTATTATCTTCATGCCCTGCATATCCTGGATGGTTTTTACCGGCTTGTCGACCGAATGAAACTGGCTGGGCGGCATGACACGGATACTCAGCCACTTGGTGTTCATCTTGGCATTCTCTTCATCAAGCTCGGGGAAATCCTTTAAAAGCTGCTGATAAATAGCAGCCCCGGCCCTCATATCAGGGATATCACCGACGAAGGGCAGCCCAAAAACCTGGTTCAGGGCGTGTACACCCGGGGTCGCACCGACAACATACAGAGTTATATCGGCAATACCGTCCGATACCCCGGTATAAGTATCTGGATATGCTAATAGAGACTGGGAGAAATAGCATTCCACCTTAACTTTGCCATCAGTCCTTTCCTCGATCATTTTGGCTGCCTGCTGATGAAGCTCGCCGATGCCGATTCCCGGCGGGCCCCAGTCGTTAAACTTAAGTGTAATCACTTCTTCTTCTCGTGGTGAACCGCAGCCGATGGCAACCAAGGTGATAGCCAATAACAACGCTAACGTGACTAACAATATCTTCTTTTTCATATTTCTCCTTTCGACTCTTTTCCCATATTGTCCCTTTGCACAATGAACTTGTTAGTCTTCACATAAAACTCACCTCCCTTATTATGCTGTTAAAGGGGTCCCTCTATAGTGATGTAATTCTATTACCAGTATTATTGGATGTCAAGCACATTTTGAGGATAGTGAGCTACTGATCAGGGAAAAGTGCAGGGTGTTGAAATTTTGGTATTTGGCAATCACGAGGGATTAGGCAAGCCCCATTTCTCGTGTACGATTCTAGAGGCAATTATTTGAGCCGTGTCTTATGCGTTTATTTTAACGTTGTTAGCATGTTAGTGGCAACAATTCTGTCAACAATGTCGGGAGAGTAATCCCAAATCAGGGTTTCAGGATGGCCCGGCGCTTTATAATGAAATATTGACGCCTGCCATGTATGCTGACTTCTATACAGAAGCAGATCGAGAAATATGCATCTGGAAGGAACACGTTAGGACCTCGATTGTCCGGATAATCATCGAATGCGCCTATCCCTTTATTATTGAGTGTTTGTTACCCAAGGTAATACCTAACGTTTCTTGAAATTAAGGATCTCACTGGCTGTTTTAAATCCCGGTGGGCCATAACGATTTCTTAAGCCAAATAGACCATACTCTCTCATGACATCAAGGAAATGCTCTGTTCCCATATGCATTGGAAATACTGATAGAACACCTTCCCCTATAAGCACTCTATACAGCTCTTGGAGTAACCCCCGCCGGTCTTCTACTTCGTGCATCATGTCATACACCAGTATTATATCGATGCATTTATCTGGTAAGTCTATATTTGCCTTCGAACTATCCGAAAGGACAGTTACAATATTGTCTAATTCCGCGTCCTTTGCTTTCTCTCTGACACGTTCCAACCGATCGGAGCGCGCTTCGAAAGCGTACACTTTTCCTCTCCTACCAACTATCTTGGCACTCGGGATTGTAAAAGTACCTGAACCGCAGCCGTAGTCCAGTACGGTCTGTCCTCCGCTAACACCAACGTTTATCAGCGCTTCAGATGAATGTTCTATTAGCCGCTCCCTGAATTCCATTTCACCAGGCAGTGTTTCAGGCATCCTTCTGACCACAATTTCTCTCCCATGCAGCATGGTTCCATTGAGATGTCTGATAGCCTCCTCTCCCTTTTCTTCGCTCGGTATCTTCACTACAGCGAATCCCTTGGATTTACCTGACTCAATATCTCTAATAATCGTGACTAATTGTAATGGGCAGACTTTGGTGAAAACCTCTTTTATTTCGGCTTCTGTCGTATTGTCAGAAAGACCGCCAACATATAACTGCATAATATGTTCCTTCGGTCACAACTAGTTTCTTATTATTAGTCTAACAAGACGAGAACAAGTTGCGAATCCGTTCCCTGTTTTGTTTGTACTCAGGTTTGGATAGTAATGGGCATCCCTCCAACGATATTACTCCATTCCGTATGTCAGCAGCGCAAGCAAGGCAGGTGGGGTACCCACATTCCTTACAGTTGGTCCCAGGGAGCAGTCTGTAGATATCATAGACGGTAGGTAATTTACGTTCCCTGAGACTTGGAGTAATGTGTTCACGTTCCTTCCAGACTCGGTTGACCAGCTCAATAATTTCATCAACAATCTTTGGTGCTTCGGAAGGGTCTTTAACCATGCCGACTTCGATTTTGTGGGGGCGGAAGGCATATCGCCGACGGTTGCTGGTACCAATCAAGATGCTATTGTCATGGTCATAGAGCGTATCATCCAATATGGTATTAAGATAGACAAAAGAAGGGCTAATATCAGCTGGTAAGATTACCCTTACTCCATAGCGGCCGCTGCCAGGGGAATGATGATCCTCGACCAATTCGAACCTGTAATCGGTTATCAGTCTGTTCGGACTGCTCACATCACTATTATAACTTGAGGCTACTACAAAGCCAATCGG
>CAZPQB010000162.1:0-5364 GCA_964588605.1 uncultured Dehalococcoidaceae bacterium
CGTGTTCAGGCGGGTCCCCTTGTCCCGGACAAAGCCGACGATGGTTAACCCGCACTTTTCGCCGATTTCGAGTCCCGCCTGCGTTACCGCCGTCTTGGTCGCCACCACCGGAATATTGGCCCGGCAGATTTTAGCCACCATTTCGGAGGCCATCCGACCGGTTGAGGCTAAAAACGTATTACTGAAATCCACATTATTAATCAGTGCGTAGCCTATCACCTTGTCCAGGGTGTTGTGCCGGCCGATATCTTCGGCTATGCAGATGGGGGTTGCTTCCGGCGTAAATAGCCCGGCGGCGTGTGTGCCTTCGGTTACCTTGTATATCTCGGCCTTCTCAAAAACAGTGTTCATTGCCTGGAATATCTTCTCTTTGCCGATTTTCATGCCGGTGTGTATTCGGGGAAAGCCCGTGCCATCCGGGAATGCCGCCAGGCCGCCCCCGGAGACAACACGGTAATCGGTCTTTTTTATCCTCTGTGATATCTTACCGGTATCTTTCACCGTCACGTTAGCTGCGTTCTCTTCTATATCTATTGATTCCAGTTCTTCAATACTATCTATTAACCCCTGTCCGAACAGGTATCCGGTGACGAATTCCCTTTCCATTCTGGCGGTCATCATCACTGTCGTATAATGTTTGTTGTTTATTAAAATAGATAGGGCGTTTTCCCTGACCACGCTTTCCCTGGCTCTGGTGGTTTCATCGTTTATCTTCGTAAATTCAATTTCCGTCATTACTTTATTTTTCATCGCTGGCTTCCCTGTCGACTGATTATACCGCCGCCAAGGACAGTATCCCCGTCGTAGAAGGCCACTGCCTGTCCTGGCGTAATTGCCATCTGTGGCTCGCCAAATCTTACCAGAACACTGTCATCATCCATAGTATTTACCAGAGCTTCAGCCTCAGGGTGGCGGTATCTCACTTTGGCCTTTACCCTGATAGGGCTCGCAGGTCTGTCCGTGGCTATCCAGTTCAGGTTGGAAGCTACCAGCTCTCGACCGTATGTCTGCTCTTTAGTGCCCACGACAACGGCGTTCTGCTCCGGCTCAATGGCGGTCACATAGAGAGGCTCGGCAGCCGCTAAGCCCAGACCCCGGCGCTGGCCGATGGTATAGGACATGATTCCCCGGTGTTCACCGAGGACGTTTCCCAGTTCATCAAGTATCGGCCCCGGTCTGGCTGCCTGGGGCATATAATTTCTAAGGAATTTAGCGTAATCATCATCGGGGATAAAGCAGATTTCATGGCTTTCCGGTTTATCAGCCAAGGAAAGCCCCAGTTCGCCGGCCATTTGCTTTACCTTTTCCTTGGTCAGATTGCCGACGGGAAATAAAGCATGGCTGAGCTGTTCCTGTGTGAGCTGGCAGAGGAAATATGACTGGTCCTTCTGTATATCGACGCCTTTCTTCAGCGAATATCTTCCCGTAGCCTCATCGTGTTCCACCCTGGCATGATGTCCCGTGGCGATATAATCGGCACCCAGTTCTCTGGCTCTCTCCCAAAGCGCGCCGAACTTGATGTAGCGGTTGCACCGGATGCAGGGATTGGGTGTCCTGCCCCGGCCATACTCCCGGCAGAAATTAGCTATGACCTCCCGAGTAAAAATATCCCTGAAATCAAATAAATAGTAGGGTATACCCAGCCTGTAAGCGACCTTCCCGGCTTCTGTCTCTGCGTAAGAATCAAGTCCGTCTGAAGGCAGCAGTTGCATGGTGGCACCGATTACCTCATGTCCCTCTTCCTTAAGTAAAGCCGCGGCCACGGAAGAATCAACGCCGCCGCTCATTGCCACCAATACCTTCATTGAACTAATCCTTACCGATGCCCGGGGCCTGTCCCTACTTAAGTTTCTCCAGGGCAACTTTGGCCGCCACTTCTCCGGACAGGAACATCGAGCCGAAGGTGGGGCCCATTCTGGGCAGTCCGTAGACGGTGCCTACGGCCATACCGGTCACGATTAAACCGGGGTATGCCTCACCGGTATATTCAACAATGAGGTCTTCCGATTTTTCAATCCACAGGGCGCCTTCACCCTTGGTCTGAATCAGCCCGCGTTGTTCCAGCTTTTTTACGGCGACAGCGTCATGCCCGGTGGCATCAATCAGTACCGGCGCCTCGATAGCGACGGGGTCCAGGGCGGCTATCTGTCTCGGCAGTGAAGCAATCGGCGACCAGTTGATGACTGCCCCGCAGACCTTCTCCTCTTTCACAACGAGGTCTTCAAGCATTGTCATGTTAAGGATTTTAGCCCCGGCGGCGCAGGTGCTGGCGATGAGTTGGGCACAGGCATGTGGGGCATCGCAGACGGCCAGGCCTTTGCTGACGACTTTATATGGCACGCCTAGTTCGTCGAGCAGTTTCTCGCCGGGATGCCGTACCGTTACCTTGGGCATGAGGTAGCCTCCGCTCCAGAAACCGCCGCCCAGGTAGTTATTGCGCTCGATGATAACGACCTTTTTGCCCGCCCTGGATATACTGCGTCCGGCGACCAGCCCGCTGGGCCCGGCGCCGATAATAATGCAGTCGCTCTCCACATATTCGTTGAACTCTTTGGCGAATTCGGATACTATAGCTCTGGTTATTACCTTTTCGCCCACCGGGCTGAATTTTTCCATGACATGGCTCCTTCTGCTAGTTATGACTTCTTTCCGTATAGAAAGGATTCTCTTTAGGTCTCTTCAAGATTTTCGCCGGCAGGGTCAACTCTCATTCCCCGGCTGGTTATCCAGGTGATGCCTTCCTCGATGTCTTTCTCGTCTCCCTCGAGTTCCAGTATTACCCAGCCTCTATCCTCGGCTATATCAGCGAGGTGAATGTTGGTTACGATGTTAAATTGCTGACCGAGGTTATAGATTATGGGCTCCTTAATCAACTCCGGCGTAAAGGTAAACATCAGTCGTCGTTTCACCATCTCTTGGTTCCTCTCCCTGGCTGGAATATTATTCTATCTCCTTCTTTTCTTTTAACTTGTTACGGGATTCGTTTACAATACCGGCGGCGTCCTCCAGCCTTTTCAGCCGCTCTTCCAGATGGTGCTGGTCCTTTAAGACCATCCGTATCGCCTCGGCTACGGGGTCGGGGAGCTTTCCGTGTTCCAGGTCCATAGCCGGTTTCTCGCGTTTGGTAACCACCCGGCCGGGAATGCCCACCACCGTTACCCCCGGCGGTACTGACCTGATGACCACCGAACTCGAACCTATTCTGGCGCCATCGCCTATGGTAATTGGACCTAGGGCTATCGACCCGCTGCCCATCTCCACGCCGTTGCCGAGGGTGGGATGGCGCTTCTTTTTCTCTAAAGTCGTTCCGCCCAGCACCACCCCCTGGTAAAGCAGCACGTCGTCTCCTATCTCCGAAGTCTCTCCAATGACCACTCCGGCCCCATGGTCTATGAAGCACCGCCGCCCGATTCTGGCCCCCGGGTGTATTTCTATTCCCGTGAAAAAGCGGTTGATGTGTGAAATAAGGCGGGCCAGCAAGCGCAGCTTATGCTGCCACAGAAAATGCGCTATGCGGTGGCCCCACAGGGCGTGCAGCCCCGGATAGCAGAGGAGGACCTCGAGCACACTTCTGGCTGCTGGGTCTTTGTCGAATGCCGTCTTGATATCTTCCTTTAAGGTCTTGAACACTGTATCTTCCTTTGTTGGCTTATGAATAAAAAGAGGCAACCCCGCCCCGTTTATATTCTAATTATACCTTATTTTTCATACGTTCTGCGCCCTGCCGGACAACTACCCAAAAAGACCGGTGGAAAGATAGCGCTCACCGGTGTCGGGTAGAATAGCGATGATGAACCTGCCCTTGTTTTCTGTCCTTCTGGCTACCTCAAGAGCTGCCCAAACTGCCGCACCCGATGATATGCCTGCCAGTATGCCTTCCTCTCTGGCAAGTCTTCTCGTCATTGACACAGCATCTTCACTGGAAACCTTGATGATTTCGTCAATTAAGTCCAGCCTTAATACGTCGGGGATAAAGCCGGCGCCGATACCCTGTATCTCGTGCGCTCCGGGCTTGCCCCCGGAAAGCACCGGGGAATCGGCCGGCTCTACGGCTATAACCTTGAGCTGCGGTTTCCTTGGTTTCATAGCTTCAGCTATTCCGGTAATCGTGCCCCCTGTCCCCACCCCGCTGACGATAATATCAACGCGGCCGCTAGTGTCCCGCCATATCTCCTCGGCTGTGGTCAGCCGGTGTATCTCCGGATTGGCCGGGTTCTTGAACTGCTGCGGCATGAAATAGTCGGTATTTTCGCTGACCAGTTGTTCTGCCTTCCTGATTGCCCCCGCCATCCCCTCCACCCCGGGTGTCAGCACCAGTTCCGCGCCGAAGCTGGCCAGGAGCTGTCTCCGCTCGGCCGACATGGTATCGGGCATGGTGATGATAAGTCGGTAACCTCTGGCAGCGCAGACAAAGGCAAGGCCGATTCCGGTATTACCGCTGGTGGGCTCGACGATAACGGTATCTTTACTAATGATTCCCTTTTCCTCGGCGTCGAGAATCATGGCCACGCCTAGCCGGTCCTTGATACTGCTTGTGGGATTGAATGACTCCAGCTTGGCGACAACCTCCGCCTCAACCCCGCGGGTAATTCGGTTAAGCCTGACCATCGGCGTGTTCCCGATGAGTTCGGTAACGTCCCGGGCGATACTCCTGGTCAGCCTGGGTATTTGAACCGTCTTATATTTCAGTTTTTCAGCTTCCGACTCTGTCTCTGCCATTAAATTTCCTCACAAATAAATATGTTTAAGTCTACCATTTATGAAAAATTGTACACAACTTTGAAAATGTCGTCATATTGTGTAGAATATTCACCATGGAAAAGGAGTTCCGGAACCTGCCCAGCGTCGATAAGGTGCTCTCCGATGAGCGGATTCTCCGACTTGGCGGGGATTATCCTCATGACCTGCTGGTGAATATCGTCAGGCAGTGCCTGGAAAGTGAACGCCTGTCCATCTCAAGGGGCAGGCCGTGTGCTCCTGTGGATAATATAGTAGAATCCGTAAATGCCCGGTTGCAGTCAGTGGAGAGGCCCAGCCTGCGCCGGGTGATTAACGCCTCCGGGGTAATACTGCATACCAACCTTGGCCGTGCTCCCCTCAGTGAGGAGTCTTTAGCCGCCATACAATCGGTGAGTGAGGGTTACTCCAATCTGGAGTTCAATCTGGACAGCGGTAACCGCGGGTCGCGGCATGTCCATGTGGAGGGGCTGCTATGTCAGCTAACCGGGGCCGAGGCGGCGCTGGTGGTCAACAACAACGCTTCGGGGGTACTTCTGGGTCTCACCACGCTTGCCAGGCGCAGAGAGGTAATCGTCTCTAGGGGGCAGGCAGTGGAAATCGGCGGCGGCTTCCGTATCCCCGATG
>CAZPQB010000163.1:0-5285 GCA_964588605.1 uncultured Dehalococcoidaceae bacterium
TGAAGCTGAAGGTCTTCGGCTCTCCCCAGGAGCGTACCATCACGTTATCGTTTTCGTCCTTACCGACCGGGACATCGGGCTGGGGGATATTCGGCACCTGCAAGAGAAGTCCCTCAAGCTGTTCGTCAAGCCTTCTGACCTCTTCTTCCAGGTTTTGTATCTCAGCGCGGAGGGCGCGCCCCTTTTCCTGTGCCTTTTCTCTTTCTTTAGACAGCGTCTTGCGCTGCTGGCGCAGATTGTCCAGTTCGCCCACTTTCTTGCGGCGCGCTACATCAAGCCGAATAATCTCATCAATGGGGGCGGTGTCCTGGCGGTTCGCCACCGCCTGACGCACGGTTTCCGGATTTTCCCGTATTAATTTAATATCAAGCATAGATTTTTCTACCTCACCCCCTTTGTCACCCTCCCCTTCGACTGTGAGGAGGATATTTGTTAGAGAGGCTACGCTTTTTTTATTAGTCTCCTGTGATTATGCTTATTAGCCTCGTTCCTTGAGCCAGGCTTCGGTGCCTATCTCTTTTCTTAACCTTAGGTCCTTCTGTCTCTTCTGTAATGACTGCGCCGCTTCTTCATCGCTTAACGCGGGGTCGCGGAGTGATATAAACAACTCGCAGGGGAACTCATCACACAGACCGCAGTGCTCAAGCTCTTTCTGGTTAACGCAGCAGCTATAAAGCGGGCAGACCTCCATATGGAACTGTTCCGTCCAGAATGGTTTACCCTTCACCTGACTACATCCCTGGCATTGTTTTTCCATGAATTCACAGTCGCCGCAATAGAGCCCGCAGGCTGCGGCTAAAGCTATACCATTAGCCATTTTTCTACCTCACCCCCTTGATCCCCCGTATCGTTAGTTATCTTTTCCCACCCTGCCGCCCTCGTATCATCTGCGGTTTGTGCCGGAGTATTTCCCAAGCCCCCGGCCTCAGGGAGAGTGGCTTTGCCCCTCCCAGATTCCCTACTATATTTTTTCTCTTAACTGCGGGAACAGTATTACCTCCCTTATTGATTGCTGGTTGGTGAGGAGCATTACCAGGCGGTCGATGCCCACGCCGAGGCCGCCGGTGGGTGGCATGCCGTACTCCAGCGCGAGCAGGTAATCCTCATCGATAGTCCACCTCTCCTCATCGGCTCCCTGGCGTTCCTTCAGTTGCTCGGTGAAGCGTTCCCGCTGCTCAAGGGGGTCGTTAAGCTCGCTGTAGGCATTGGCGATTTCCAGTCCGCCGGCAAAGGCCTGAAAGCGCTCTACCACCCGCTCTTCGCCCGGCTTGTTCTTGGCTAATGGCGACATGGAAGCGGGGTAGTCCAGAATGAACGTGGGCTGTATCAGCTCTGGTTTGACAAAGGTGGAGAGGAGCTCGTCAACAAGCTTGGCCCAGTTCTTATCCGGGTCGACCTCCATATTCATTGAACGCATCTTTTCCCGCAGGCCGTCGGCGGTCGGGTATTTGACGAAGTCAATGCCGCTGTATTTTTTAACCGCATCCCGCAGGCTGAAGCGTTTCCATGGCGGCTTGAAATTTATGGTATTGCCACTAAAAGTGATGTCGGAGTTGCCCGTGACCTGCTGGCTGACTTCATAGACCATTTTCTCCAGCATTTTCATAACATCTTTATAGTCGGCGTAGGCTTCGTAGCTTTCCAGCATGGTGAATTCCGGGCTGTGCTGGGTGGAGATACCCTCGTTGCGGAAGATACGTCCAATCTCGTAGACCTTGTCCAGTCCGCCGACAATAAGTCGCTTGAGGTGGAGTTCCAGGGCAATACGCAGGTAGAGGTCCTGGTCGAGGGTATTGTGGTGCGTGATAAACGGCGCCGCCAGGGCGCCGCCGGCCGACGGATGCAGTACCGGCGTTTCCACCTCGATAAATCCGCGCTCGTTGAGGAACTGCCGTATAGCGGTGATAACCCGACTGCGTACCTTAAAGACTTCCTTGACCTCGCTGTTGGCGATGAGGTCGAGGTAGCGCTGTCGGTAGCGCTTATCGGTATCGCTCAGGCCGTGCCATTTCTCCGGCAGGGGCTGGAGCGACTTCGCCAGCATGGTGAAATCAGTAACGGAAACAGTAGGTTCACCGGTCTTCGTCCTCAGCAAGGTGCCCTCAACGCCGATAATATCGCCGATGTCAAGGTCCTTGAACAGCTCGCTGTCTTCTTCATCGAGGCTGGCATTCTGAAATAACAGCTGGAGCTTGCCGGAGCCGTCACGTATGTCAAAGAAGGAGCTTTTCCCCATATTCCGCATGGCGGTAATGCGCCCGGCCACGCTGACTTTTTCCGGTGCCCCGCCGGCTTCCGTTTTTTCCAGCAGGGCAATAGCTTGCTGGGTGGTGTGGGTCTGCTGGTAACGGTTTGGATACGGGTTAATGCCACGAACGCGTAGGCGCTCCAGCTTCTGCCGTCTCTGCTTGTTGATGTTGTCCAATCTTGATGTCATCTCTAATAACCTGCATCACTATAGTAAAAAGACTGAGGATTCAGAATCTCAGCCTGAGTTATCAATATTATATGTTATCTGTTGGCTATGGTAAAGGGGTACGGTTAGACTTCCCTCTTTGCTCTTTCAGGGTCTCCAGCCAGGCGGCTGACTTGACTTCTTTCTCCAGGAGGTACTTGAGGTAGCTGCTTATCACGTTCTCGATCTCGCGGGAAATTTCCGGGTCCATTTTCACGCGGCTGGCGTTGCTGTAATCACTACCCTGCATGAGCCGCAGCACCTTCTGGGCGTTAACCGATAGGGGATAAGATAGAGATTGGTCCGGGCCGCAATCGGGGCAGAGCATACCACCGGCGGACGGACTGAAGGAATTGGTGGTGGGTTCCAGTTGTCTGTGGCAGGCGACGCATTCCCGGAGCTGGGGACGGTAGCCGGCGCTTTCGAGGAGGTGCAGTTCAAAGTAGCGCAGGACCAGCTCTTTATTGTCGGCCTGGCACAGCCGGTGGAGAGTTTCCAGCGTCAGCGGGAAGAGGGGGAAGTTCTCCTGATGTTCGGCGGTGAACTGGTTTATCAACTCGACGACATATAGTCCGCAGGATGTCAGCCACAGGTCGCTCTTGAGGGGGAGGAAGCTGTTGATGGTCTGGCTGCCGGTGATGGTATCCAGGTTCCGGCCGCGGGCGAAGGAGACCTGGCTGTGGGTAAGCAGCTCAAGGTGCCCGGCAAGCTTGCTCCTGGGTTTACGCAGGCTCTTGGCGAAGCCCTGGATTTTGCCGAGGCGGGGGGTAAAGAAGGTGAGGATGCTGTCTGCCTCCCCCAGCTTCGTCTTCTTGATGACGATGGCTTCCGTCTGATAGTTACGCGGTTCTGGCATAGTCTATTTTAACCCGATTTGGGTATGCCCAGCCACCTTGGAGTCCTGTTCATGTATTCACGGTAGGCAGCACGATAATGCCCAAGGCACTGGGCTTCTTCAATCTTTATGGAATATGGACGAGTTACTCCGACTCCAAATATGATGGTGAATAACAAGAAAATCCATGAAGCCGAAATAATGCTAATGCCCAAAAAGACGAAAACTCCCGTTACATACATAGGATGTCTGGAATACCGATAGAACCCTCTAGTAACTGGTTCACCAGCTGGAGCGACCGCCCAATTTGCAAGCACTACTATGCTCCCCAATAATCCAACTAGAGTAATTGGAAGACCGATGTAGAACCATATCGCCCCTAATTTTAGCGGCAGGAAAATGGAGTAGATAACGGCTGGTAAATAAATAATTTTAGAGGAAGTCGCAAATATCAGTGTGGTCTTAGACTTGCATGGAACCCGTGACGGACCGCCAGGTGCACCTTTTTTTACCATCAAGAGAATACAGAGAAGAGTTACCAATAGAAAGGGAACCATGAAAATCCAGGCATTCCATATACCGATTTTCCATGCAGGTACCAGTGACATATTTTACCTCTTAGTTCACTTCACCGCGGCTTTCGGCAGTCCTATCCATCTCGGGGTTCTGTTGATATATTCACGGTAGGCGTCGCCGTACTTCTCCAGCAAGAAGCGTTCCTCGGCAGGTACCACAACTTGGAAAAAGGCTATCCATAGCACGGCGAATAGCAGAAGAACCCAGGAAGCACAGGCTATACCTATGCCAGCACACAGCACGAAACCGCTTAAATATATGGGGTGTCTTGAAATTCGGTAGATACCTCTGGTAACAGGTTCTCCAAGCGGTGTCGCCGCAAAGTTATAGGTAGTCATCAGTGTCATGACCAGAGCCAGGACAAAAATAATAAGCCCTGCGTATAGCCAAGCTGTGCCTAGCTTTAGTGGCAGGAAGATGGAGTATATAAAGGTAACAGGCATGATGACGGCATGGGTGGAAAGGGCTAGCCGCTTCTGGGTTTTGCTTAGCGGCATGGATTCGGTTCCACGGTTCACTCTCTCTTTTACTTCCTTGCTCATAAAGACACTGGGAAGACTGAGTACTAGAAAAAAGATAACTTGAAGTATCCAGGCATTCCAGACGCCAATTTCAAAAGCCGGTACCAGCGACATGTTTTACCTCCTTTTAGTTCACTTCGCCGCGGCTTTCGACAGTCCTATCCATCTTGGTGTCATGTCCATATATTCACGGTAGGCGTTACCATACTTCTCAAGGCAGTAGCGTTCTTCGGCCGCTACAAATAAATGCGGCAAAATTATATCTACAACGGAAAGCAATAGAAAAATCCATGAGGCTGAAGCTATGCCCGCTCCTAAATATATTGGAAACGTAATGACGTACATAGGATGCCTTGAATAACGGTAGATTCCCTTGGTAACGGGCTTGTCAAGTGGTGTTGTTAGAAAATTTGCAGCCAAAATTGCATACGGGATTAATCCTACCAGAAAAACAGGAAGGCCAACGTAGAACCATACCGTACCTAATTTTAAAGGTACGAAAATAGAGTATATAACGAGTATAAAATAGATTAGTTGGCTGGTAGAAAAAGCGTTTTTCTGCAGCTTGCTAAAATAAGCGGTAAAAGCGGTTCCATCCTTTTGGCCTCTAGTAACTAGAGGCATAAAGAGAAAAATAACAGGTATTAGACTGCAGGCCATGAAAATCCAGGCATTCCACACTCCGATATCAAAAGCCGGTACCAGCGACATGTTTCACCTCCCCTTTATTTCAATTCGCTGCGGTTTTCGGTAATCCAATCCATCTTGGAGTTCTGGCCATATATTCGCGGTAGACATTACCAAATTTCTTAGTTGTTGAACTTTCTTCGGTAATTGCTAAGCAGTGAGATATGACCATCAGGATTACTGAAAGTAGCAAGAAAAGCCATGAAGCCGA
>CAZPQB010000164.1:0-5281 GCA_964588605.1 uncultured Dehalococcoidaceae bacterium
TATAGATGCCACCGGCGACGGCGACCTCCTGCCGTACGCCGGGATAGAGTTCGAAGACAATATTCCCCCCAATTTCCGCATCGCCAACCTGGCGCTTATCTTCTGGGTGGATGGCGTCGACCTGAAAAGAGTGGAGGACTTCAGGAAGAACCAGCCTGAAAAAATCGGCGAACTTATGCGCAAGAGCCTGGAAGCCGGCGGGTATCCCAGCTTCTTCAGAAGCCTCCTCAAGAACCAAGAGAGCATCGTCTGGTGCCACAACCGTTTGCCGAACAAGAGCCAGGTGAACGTCGAGGAGCTCACCCGCGCCGAGTTCGAAGGCCGCAAGAAAATGATGATAACCTATGACTTCTGGAAGGAGAACCTGCCCGGCTTCGAAAAGAGCTTTATCGTGCTGACCGGCCCCCAGCTGGGCACCCGCAGCAGTCGGCGCATGATAGGTGAATACAAGCTGACGCAGAAAGACCTGGCCGACAACCAGCCTTTCGAGGACACCATCGCCATCTTCCCCGACCTCGACCGCGGGCAGGAATCGCTGGACCATCCGCTGATGTATATCCCCTACCGCAGCCTGCTGCCCAAGAACGTTGATAACCTGCTGGTGGCCTGCCGGGCTTTCTCCTCGGACGAACATGTCCAGGAGTGGTTCAACCTCATCCCGCACTGCATCGCTTTCGGCGAGGCGGCCGGTGCGGCTTCGGCACTGGCGCTTCAGTCCGGCGTCAGCCCCAAGAAGGTGGATATCAAGGCGCTGCAAAAGCAGCTTGCCAAGCAGGGCGTCCCGCTGCCGGATGTTACCAAGAAAGTAGACTATAAATATGACGGGCCGCCATTGGTTTCTACCTCTATGTTTTCTCTTGATTGACCCGTATAAGGAACCAAAGAGAAAAAGCCGAAATAACACGTAAAGTTAGGGGGTAGCAAAACTACCCCCTTGGATTTGGAGGTTGATTATGTCAGCTAAAACCTCGGTCAAAACGATTACAGAACCCGCCCGGCAAATAAAGGTATGCCGCGAGGCTGACGTCGTGGTGGTGGGGGGCGGACCCGGTGGTATCGGCTCAGCGATAGCCGCGGCACGGAGCGGCGCCAAAACAGTGCTCATCGAGAGATACGGTCACCTCGGCGGGATGGCCAGCGGCGGGCTGGTCAACATTATCCCGAACCTGAGCGATATCTCCGGCAAGCAGCGCATCTACGGGCTTACCCTGGAGCTTCTGAACCGACTGGACAAGAGGGGCGGGGCTTCTTACCCCGAAAAGAAAGACCGGGGCACCGCCGACCGGAAAGTGGTCGATTACTACCTGGATGCCAACCTGGGCTGGTTTTACGTCCGCCAGGACTATAACACGGGCAAGGAGCGGGTATTATACTCCGCCGTCGTCGACCCCGAGATACTCAAGGACGAGCTCAACAACATGGTGCTGGAGGCGGGAGTGGACCTGCTGCTCCATTCCTGGGGAACCCGGCCCATCATGGAAGGGAATACAGCCGGGGGCGTCTTTTTCGAAAGTAAGTCCGGTCGGCAGGCGTTACTCGGCAAAGTGATTATCGATGCCACCGGCGATGGCGACATATTCGTGGGGGCGGGGGCGGAGTACGATAACGAGTGCGACAACAAACGCCGTACGGCCTGGCTGGCACTGGTCTTCTGGATGGCTAACGTCAACATCAGGAAACTCGACAAGTTCAAGGCGGAACAGCCGGAAAAGTTCAAGGAGCTTATGCAGGAACTGGCCAAGCTTGACGGTTATCCGTACTTCTTCAAGGGTATCCTGAAAAACCAGGAGAACGTTATCTGGTACCACTGCATGCAGCCACAGCCCCAGAGGACGGATGCCATGGACGTTGAGCAGCTCACGAAGATAGATATAAGAGCCAGAAAGCGGGCCTTAATTACCTACGAGTTCATGAAGAAGCATGTCCCCGGCTTTGAGAAATGCTTCATCATGCTGACCGCCCCACAGCTTGGAACCCAGGGCGGGCGCAGAATAACCGGAGAGTATACAATCAGCGAAAAAGACTTCGAGACGGATGAGGTTTTCGAGGACACCATCGCCGTGCTGGCCAATAACGATTACCACGAAATATCCGCCAAACACCCCACCCTCTGCATCCCCTACCGTTGCCTGGTACCGAAGAGCGTGGACGGGCTGCTCGTAGCCGGGCGGGCTTTCTCCTCAGCGGATACCATCAATGAGTCCTTCAATATCATCCCGCACTGTATCGCCTACGGGCAAGCGGCGGGCACGGCGGCGGCTATGGCAGCCAAGGCCGGTATCCAGCCCAGAAAAGTAGACTACAAAGCCCTGCAAGAGAACTTGCTAAAACAGGGAGTTGGGCTGCCCGGTGTTAAGTAGCATTTCCGTAAATCAAAGAGGGCATACGAAAGAGGGGGCTTTGCCCCCTCTCCTTTTATTACAGATGGCAACAGAATCAGAAAACGTTTCAGTGCCTGCCTGAAGTCGTTATCAGGTTCTTCTGGACCTCCTCATAACCCAAGTCAAATGCCTTTAAATTAACGTCAATCGCTTTTACCGGGACACGCGCTTTAACCACTTCTCTGGCAGTTTCCACCTTTATCGGCATGAGCCCCGTCCCGAAAAGCGCCCCCAGCATGACGACGTTGGTTGTCTGTAAATTCCCGGCTTCCTGGGCCAGATGTGTAGCATCCAGTACAATCACCCGCTCCGACGCTTTGTTAAGTTTGTCCAGTATCTCCTCAAGTGCCGGATACCCGCTACTACCAAGAAAGACAGTGAACGGCTTCACCTCTCTGGTGTTAAGTACAACTATGCTGGACTTTGAAAGGTATTGTATGTTCCTGAGCGCTTCCGAAGGCTCTACCGCTACCATGACATCGCATTTACCTTCCGGCGTAAGGGGGGCATAGATACCGCTCCCCAGCCTGAGATTGCTGAACACCGAGCCGCCCCTCTGCGCCATACCCAGCACCTCCGAGCCCTTGACACTTATGCCATCCCTGACCGCGGCGTTGCCAAGCAGTTCCGACATCAGGACAACCCCCTGACCGCCAACCCCGCAGATTATCACTTCCAGTTCTTTTTTACTTACCATCTTCCACTCCTGATATTATTGCTTCGTGAGGGCAGATCTGGGCACAGACCCCGCAGCCGGGACACTGGGTTTCATCAATAATGACCTTGTCATCGTCGGTGATAATGGCAGGACAGCCAAGCAAATTAATGCAAATCCGGCAGTCGCAGGAAAGACACCTTCTGGCTTCGCTGATAGCTTCTTCCCGGCTCAAACCGAGTTCGACCTCACGGAAGTTGCCGCGCCTCTGCTCTACCGGAAGCACCGGCATGTTCAGCCTCGGCTCCTGACCAATGCCAAAGGTATCTACCATAAGTTTACTTTCAAAGATACCTTCACCCTCTCTGCCCGTATCAAGCGGTTGTCCCTTTAAATACCTATCAATGGATATAGCCGCCTTTCTTCCCGCCGCCATAGCTTCAATAACGGTAGCCGGGCCAGTTACGGTGTCACCGCCGGCGAAGACACGCTTGATACCGGTTTCCAGTGTCACCGGGTCAGCCTTAATATAACCATTGGATATCGCTCTGGCTGCTTCACCGGTCATAAAGTCAAGGTCGGGTTGCTCACCGACAGCCGCGATTATCAGGCCTGTTTCCATGGTAAATTCCGAGCCGGCTACCGGTACCGGCCTTCGCCTTCCACTCTCATCGGGCTCACCCAATTTCATTTTTATCAACTCTATTCCCGTGACTTTATTACCCCTGGCAATAACCCGGTTCGGGCCAGCCAGTAGATGTATATTCACACCCTCGTGCTCGGCTTCAGCCACTTCCTCGCCGATGGCCGGCATCTCATCTCTGGAGCGCCGGTAAACGATATTAACGTCCTTAAAGCCCAGGCGCACACAGGTGCGGGCGCAGTCGACAGCCACATTACCGCCGCCCACAATCACCACTTTATCTCCAACCGATACCTCCTCACTCATATTGACCTTACGGAGAAATTCGGTGCCGTCAATAACACCTTTGACATCCGAGTTTTCTATTCCCAGACTCCCACCCTGATGGGCACCGACAGCGATAAAAACAGCGTTATAATCCCTCTTCAAATCAAGCAGGTTAATATCGGTTCCGACCCTTGTATTCAGTTTTACTTCCACTCCCAGTTTATGAATAATATCTATTTCATTGTTTAATATATCTCGGGGCAGCCTGAACTCAGGAATACCCACCGCCATCATGCCCCCCAGCTTCGGCAGAGCCTCAAAGATGGTGACCTTGTAGCCGGACTTCCTCAGGTCATAGGCAGCCATGATGCCCGCCGGGCCTCCGCCTATTATAGCTACCTTTTCCTTTCTTTCCACAGGAATGGAGCAGTCTTCCTCATATTTCCCATAGTCGGCGGCGCTCCTCTTGAGAGCGTTAATGGCAATAGCCTCTTCAATATCAGCCCGCTTACACTTGCCTTCACAGGGTCTTGTGCAGATGCGCCCGATGATGGCGGGAAACGGCAGGGTCTGTTTGATTAATGCCAGAGCATCGTCAAACCTGCCCTCCATAATCAGCTCGATATAACCTCGCACATCGACATGCAGCGGACAGGTCGCCTGGCAGTATGGCGGGCTACCGGCAACGCATTTCTCCGGGTCAACCTGATAGGGTAGGGTTTTAATCGCCTGCCGCCGCTTCTCCCTGGCGTCCAGTATGTTGCAGAGTCTCCGGGCAATCACCACTGAAGGCCCATCATAATGGATGGCCTTTTCCAGCGTATTAATCAGTTTCGGTAAGTCAAACGCATCAACCACCTCAACGAGTCCCACACCGCTGGCCCGGGCGATATCCTCAGGCATAACCACGGGGCCTTCTCCGGCCGGGGCACCGGGGTGCGGTTGAAAACCGGTCATGCCGGTAGTGGAGTTATCCAGAACCACCATCGTTACATTCGCCCTGTTAAAAACCGAGTTTATCATCGGCGGTATACCGGAATGGAAAAAAGTGGAATCGCCCAGGTGGGCTACCACCGGAACGTCTATAATATGGGGCAGGCCGCTGCCCAGACCGAAAGCGCCCCCCATGCAGATAGCAATATCGTCCGAGTTCAGGGGCGGATTAGCCGCCAGAGCGTAACAGCCGATATCACCTGTGCGAACAGGTTCTTTTCCCGTGTCCCGCTTGACGCGCTCACAGGCCACATTTATGGCGTAGAAAGTCGCCCGGTGCGGGCAGCCGGCACACATGGTCGGAGGACGTACCGGCAGCAGTTCTGATGTCTCTTCTCTCAG
>CAZPQB010000165.1:0-5273 GCA_964588605.1 uncultured Dehalococcoidaceae bacterium
TCGGTCTCTTCCTGCTGCATAGTATCGTCTATCTGGCGGATAAAAAAGCGCCGATTAAGCAATTAAAAGAGGCGGCATCAAGGGCGAGCGGGCGTATTGAGCGTATACTGGCGCGTATCGGTACACTGGCGGTGAATCAGACGCTGTGGATTTTCATTGTCGCTGTCGTCTTTGCTGTTGCCGGCGGCATCGTTGACCACTGGCTGCCGAAGAACACTGACTACGAAGAGCTTATGCCCCAGGACACGCCCGAGCTGGTGCAGCTGAGAGAGCTGCGTGAAATTGTCGGCATCGGGGGGACAATTCACTTTATGGTGGAAGCGGATGACGTCACCAGCCCGGTAGTCCTTGGCTGGCTGAAGAACTACCAGGATAAAGCGTTGCTGACGTATCCTGAGCTTATTTCGGGAGACAGCCTGGCGTCGTTTATTAGTGAAGCCGCCGGTGGCACAATTCCGACTCAGCCGCAGATTGATGCCATACTGGAGAACGCTCCTCAGCCCTATTTAGCGCAGTTGCTTTCTGCCGACCACAGGGCGGCCAGTGTGTCGTTTAACACCGACTATATATCGCTGGAGGAAACCCACGACCTGCTTCAGCTCATGCAGGAAGAAGCCGGGCCGCCGCCCGGGGTGCGGATTTCACCCGTCGGTACCGTTGCCCTCGGGGCAAGCACGGTGGATGCCATGGTGGGTGCGAGGCTTACCATGAACTTAATCTGCCTGAGCGCGGTCTTTATCGTCCTTTTACTGGTCTATCGGCGTATCGGCAGCACCGTATTCACTATCATACCGGTCGGCGCCGTCATCGCCTGGTCTTCGCTGGATATGTACCTTATCGGCATTCCGCTAAACCCCCTTACCGCCATCCTTGGCGTCCTTATCATCGGTATCTGTACCGAGTTCATGGTGCTGCTGATGGGTCGTTACGAGGAAGAAAAAAGGCTGGGGTTGCCGCCTAGAGACGCTATGGTCACGGCGCTCTCAAAGATAGGGCGGGCTATAGTAACCACGGCCCTGACCACGCTGGGAGGCTTCGGTATTCTGATAGTGTCTAACTTCGTCATGATTCGAGACTTCGGTATCGCTACGGTAGTGGGGGTATTTCTCTGCATGGTGATAACGATTACGGTGATGCCGGGGCTTATCGTAAGGTATGACGAATGGAAGAGGCGGAGGCGTTTGCCTGAATAAACAGGGGGAGCCGTAATGCTCCCCCTTGATATTTTCTAACTGCTTACCCGTATATCTACGCCACTGGATTTAAAACGCGCCCCACGAAGAGGATAGAGTTCGTTTCGATATCACGGATGAGAAAGATGAAGGGCAGGTCAACCGTAAATTCTACCGGTTCCGTCGGCATGGCTGTCAGCTTCATAATCACGGCGGTAGCCGCCGCCGCTTCCGTACCGGCTTCATCTACGGAGACAAAAGCCTTGTGCACCACTTCATCGATATAAAGGTCTCGACCGCCCGTCATGCCGGAGAAGTCTGCCATATCGCTAAAAGCAATGGGCATGCCCATCGCCTTGAGAGTATCTTTCATCCGGAAGGCTGATTCGAACTCGAATTTAGGCATGGTTATGGCGACTTCTTTACGTTCCAGAGCGTTGATAATATCATTTACCAGCCCGGCATCCAGATTTTCTTCAAACTCCTTAAAATTGCCTGAGTTCGGCAGCAGGATGACCATGGATAGTTCCCCGCCGTCATACAGCAACTCGACTGCCTGGTAGTCGTCGCCTTCAGCGTAGCCGAATGATTCAGTCTGGCTCATCATTGGCACGGTCACTTCTCCACCTTCAAGCAGGTGGAACGGGCCATCTGCGGTTACTTCCTCGTTGAAGGGGTACTGCCAGGCCGCGTTGAAGTAAATAGCGTTGGTGAGGACAAGCCTGGTAAACGTATCAATCAGGCCCTGAGGTATCAGGTCTTCAATCCGCCCTTCCGTCTGGTCACTTACCCAGTCGTTAATGATGAGTCGGGACTCTTCCGGTTCATTGATGAAGTCCAGTGTTCTGAGTCCGGCGCCGTAGTTCTCCGCCAGTGTATCAAGAAACTCGGAGAGAAATGTATAGTCTTTCTGTCCCCAGAGGTCGTTGGTAACGTGCAGTCGGAACCCTTCACCATCCTTACCCTCAGCGCCCTCGCCACGGCGGGCAAGTTCCTGCTCCAGCAGGTTAAACGCCGGGTGTAACCGATTCTGGGGCAGGTCAAAGTTAAGGGTGTCTGCCATCTGCTGTTCCGTTTCGCCACGTGCCCCCGCATAAGTCATGGCCAGCGCCGCAGAAATACTGTAGGGCGAATAGAAGAGGTTGCCATCCTCTCCCTTTAGCGCCTGATAGAGGTCAAGGGCAAAGGCGCCGTTGCCATCTGCCAGAGCCGAGAGGTCGGTTTTCTCCACCTCCGGGGAAGTCACTCGCGGTTTCTCCGACTTCACTGGCTCTTCTACCTCCGGTAAAGTCCCATTAGGTTTCTCCGGCGTTACCGGGGCACCGGTTTCCGTCTGAGTACAGGCGGCAAAGCTGGTCACCACAAGAGCTATCAGTAGAGCTATTATTATTTTCTTCATCGCAAACACCTCTTATCATATATTATTACATTATTTATAACGATTAAACCTTGTTTTAGTTAGGGTCGATATGTATCTATGTCTCCGGCTATATTTTCTTTTTACAATACAGTCACCCTTTACCGGCCGGCTGACTTCCGAAGCAGCCCGGAATTCACGGTTATCGGCTATGAAAAGGAGATAAAGCACAAGCGGGATTAAAGGGGGTTGGTAGAGAACTGGGTGCAGGTTCTTTTTCTTACCAGACTCTCTTGGACTTCCATCGGCCCAGCCTGAAGTAGGCCACGTAGGCTATGGTAGCCGCTACAGTAGCCGCCACTATCGCCCAGCGCAGTCCATAGACCCCTAGGTCGGCAACCCGTGGCAGGATGAAAGCCAGGGGCAGTTGCACTGCCCATATCGCCACGATGCTGACGACCATTGTCGGTATGGTATCGCCAGCACCGGCGATGCCACTCTGCAATACGGCGACAAAGGCCAGTACCAGGTAGCCTGCCGTAGCTATCCTCAGGAAGACGCTACCCAGTTCCACCAGGCCGGGGTCGGTGGTGAAAATGCCCATAATGCCCTCCGCCCACAGCAGGATAACTGTCGAACACACTATCATGAAGGCTTCCACCACGCCTATTGCCAGCCAGACACTTTTCTCGGCTCGCTCGGGCTGATCTGCCCCCAGGTTTTGACCCACCAGCACACCGGCGCTGTTACCAACCGCCATACCGGGTATAATAATAAACATCTCCATCCTGGAGGCCAGGCTATGAGCGGCTACCGCCAGAGTACCAAACGGGATAATAAGCCATGTCAATATGAGATTGCCGAAGGCCCTTTGCAGGCTCATGACCAGGGCGGGAATGCTTATCCTTAGAATCCGCCATATGATGCCGGGAGTAATATGGAAGTCTCTCCAGCCCGGCTGCAAACGGGTGTGTCCCCTGAAGAGAATCCATAACACGATAAGTACTCCCAGGCACTGTGAGATAACATTACTCAGAGCCGCCCCGCTGATACCCATGCGAGGGAATACCCACCACCCCAGGACAAGAAAAGGGCAGATAGTCACATGGATAACTCTGAGCAGGAACTCAACTTTCATGGGGGTTACGGCGTCCCCGGCGGCCTGCATGGAGTAAAGACACATTACCAGGACTTCCATCGCCACCCAGCCGGCGAACATGATGCGAATGTAGGCTACCCCTTGAACAACGACCTCGGCCTCCAAGCCGAACCGGCTCAAAACAGGCTCTGCCAGAGATAGACCGGTTACGGTCACCAGCAGACCCCAGGTGGTGCTCAGGATGATGGCCTGTGCGACAACATGATTGGCGCCAGCGATATCCAGCGCCCCGATATGACGGGCAATCATGGCTCTGGCGCCTACTATCAGTCCCATGCTCATCGACATTACTATCATGAGGACGATATTGGCGATGCCCACTCCGGCAATGGCGGCTGACCCCAATCTCCCCACCCAGATCAAATCGACTATCTGGCTTACCACGTAAAGGGATTCCATTACCACCATTGGCCAGGATAAAAGCACCAGGTTACTGAAGACGGCGCCTTTTGTCCAGTCGTACTTGAAGGGAGCCTCTACCCGGGGAGAGCTTTCTGATTCTCCCATTATGAGCATTCACTTCTTTTCGTTGAGTATACAGTCAAGTGTGCCTCCACTGGTCTGACGTCAATATCTTGGCTTTTCCGATGTCCTGTTGATGGTGTGGGACATCATTATAAGAAAGGGAGCATCACAGCCCCCTTCGTTTCAAAATACCTTTATTCGTTATATCATCGAACGAATATGGGGATATTTACCCTTTCATGCGTATGTATGTACTCGTGCGAACACGCTTTAAACGCCGGCTAACGCCTCCAAAAAGACAAATTCTACTATCGATAAAATTACCATGATAGTAAGACCAAAACCTAAGCCCTTGACTGTTTCTACTTTACGTGCCACCGCGAAGTAAAGTAATGCCAGAAGCGTTGCGCCTATCATACCTATGCCGACAATAAAGCAAATATTGGATATATCCGATACCTCCATATTTCCGGTTGCGTTTTGCAGCAGTTGGAAAGCAAGAGCCGCAATGGCTAAGATAACAAGTGGAATCGCCGTAGCAAAGATGGCCACCCGGCGAGCCTTGAATGTTCCCATTCTGGGTCGAAACAACCACGCTAGAATACACGCAATTATGGCTACAGGAATGATAACAGTCATCACTATCTCATTTTAGTATAACCTGTTTTGTCTTGTGCTTGGATACAGGTTCATATTCACATTTTTAACAAGGACGAGAAATTATATCATACAGCCTGCTGCGTGCACCACCATTGCACAAACATGGGGACGTCTTTCCAGTCATGAGTACGATTATATGATACCATCGCTTTTGGCGGAATATCTGGCCTGAGCTATTTCCTTGCTAATACTCGCTCCATACGCAGGCCGGCATCCGCGTTATATGGCCTCTTGAAGGCTTCAGGATATTTCTTCCTCAACTCCTCCAGATTAGCCGTCTCCACCTCAACCAGGAAGCTGCTTACCACCATTCCCGTGGCTTTTTTGGAGGTTATGTTGTGCGGGGTTATGGTATTAATCGCCCCGCCTCTATCAAGTTCCCCGGGGACTATGGGGTCGTACCTCGCCCCGTGGTCCATGTAGACGACGCCGGGCATCATTCTCTCGGTTACATAGGCGC
>CAZPQB010000166.1:0-5234 GCA_964588605.1 uncultured Dehalococcoidaceae bacterium
CTGAGTCTTTCGGCGCCGTTATCCGTTATCAGGTATGTATACCCCATGCCGCAGCCGTCACCGCCGAACTCCTTCATAACGCTCGGGTGCACGGCCAGTATCATGCCCGCCTGGAGTGTTACGTTACTGGACTCGGTAATAGACCAGAAATCGAGGGCGTCCAGGCCGATGGCATGGCCGGGACGGTGAGGAGATATAAAGCCGTTCCCCCGGACGGTGTTCACCAGCACCTTGTAGACATCGGACACCTGTGTTCCCGGACGTAAAATCTTCAGGGCGGCTTTATCCGCCTGGTCCCAGGCACTCACCATCTTACGAACATGAGGCGGGTACTTACCCACGGGCAGCGTAACCGGCAGCTGGGCGTAATAACCTTCGTAGGCAGGCGTTATCTCCATGAACAGCGTACCGTTCGCCTCCAGCCTGTCCCCGGTGGGAAAGAAAGCCATGTTCATCGTTGCCCCGGCCGCATCTATCAGGTCGAAGGAGTATTCACAGCCCATTTCGTAGGTGGTCTTCTTGACCGCCCCGTAAATCTCATACTCGCTCAGTCCCGGTCGGACCATCCCCCTCAGGAGCGTATATACCTTATCAGCTATGGCGGCGGCTGTCCGCGTTTTCTCTATTTCCTCGGCGCTTTTAACCGCGCGCAGATGCTCAAATATCCCCACCGAGTCCGCCAGTCTGTCGTGGAACTTCTCCGTCACCGCCAGGTACATCGGGACGGAGATACACGCCATGCCGACCACGCCAATCCTGTTGCCCCGGTCGAAGCGGGACAGCTCTTCTACAGCCTGCTTCTCCGGATTATCCGTCTCCCTCAAGTCAAGCAAATCGAGAGCCGCCATAGTTCTGGGAAGCTTCGGTGAAGTCGATTGATTAAGGCCGGTGAGAAAGACGGGGGTGCCTTCCCGTGGCAAGATACAGCACCCCCCTCTCCCGGAACCTGTAATATACCGGATATTCCCGCGGTTAAAGTCATCCGCAAGCCCGACAACCAGGAGACAGTCCACCCCGTCCCGCCCCATCAGCTCCCGAATCGCCGTATACCGCCGCTGGAACTCCTGCCGTGAAATGCTCACTGGCTTACTCCCTTAGATATGTCCGCCATCGACCAGGAAAGTCTGCCCGACAATCTGGTCGGCGAGAGCCGAAGCCAGATAGGCCACCATGTTGCCGACGTCATCGGGTGTGGTAGCCTTCTTTGTTGGCACGACGGCGACGGCGCGGTCAATTTCACCGGGAGGGAAGTTGCCGGCGGCCAGGAATTTTGTATCGCCAACCCCGGGGGCGACGGCGTTCACATTTATCCCCGAGGCTATTACTTCCTTCGATAATCCCTTGGTGAAGGCGATGATGGCCGCTTTGGCGGCGCCGTAATGAATGAACCTGGGAGAGCCACCTATGCCAGCGCCCGAGGCTATATTGATAATTTTGCCGCTTTTGCGCTCAATCATCTGGGGCAGCACCGCCTTGGTGCAATTGAATACCCCGTAGATATTGAGATTAATGACTATTTCCCAGTTTTCCTCCGGTGTTTCCCAGAAAGGCATTGGTGCTGTGGTGCGGCCAGCATTGTTCACCAGTATGTCTATTTTGCCAAACTTCGCTGTTGCCTTTTTCACCATATCTTTTACTTCGGCGACCTTGGTGACGTCCGCTTTAATCGCCATGGCCTTACGGCCCAGGGCCTCAACCTCAGCCGCTGTCTTCTGGATGCCTTCCTCGTCGATATCATTTACGATTATGTCGCATCCGTTTTTCGCCAGGATAACGGCGATACCCTTGCCAAAGCCCACCTGGCTGCCAGCACCGGTTACCAGCGCTACCTTGCCTTCCAGACCTAGCTCCATTGTTTCCTCCTTCTATTAGTTTCTGAATATATATCATTTGTCTTTATACACCCGGCAAGAATCCTGGCGTCCCGGCCATGGACTCCGCAGAAATGCTGACCGAGTTTTTAGTCAAAACCATACCACTGCACCACTTTATCCGGGGGCTCCCTCTGAGTCCGAGTTTGGTTAATGGGATTATCCCGGTCAGGATAGCCGATTGCAATCCCCAGCGCTATGAGCTTGGATTCGGGTATACCCGTGACCTTCCTGATGATGTCAGGATAGACGACGGCCTGTGCCTGAGCTGTGGTTGCCAGTCCGTAATTGGTGGCGAGCAGCAT
Source organism: uncultured Dehalococcoidaceae bacterium (assembly GCA_964588605.1). GTDB lineage: Bacteria > Chloroflexota > Dehalococcoidia > Dehalococcoidales > RBG-16-60-22 > CAZLEY01. Next base: position 2,177 of record CAZPQB010000166.1, read on the forward strand.
GATATTCTGCACCGCCGTGCCGGAGTCATAAAGTGACCATACGTTAATACCCTTGGATTGATAGAAGAAAGACCGGTCGATGAGCAGATAGATACAGGTAGTAGCGCCGTAATGCCGGAAATTATCTATCGTATGCGCATCCCTCTCTTCCTGGGGTAATTCATCCCGGGGTCTGGAGGCCAGGGCACGGATACGGGAAATATAGGGTTCCGGGAACTCATAAGGGCGGTGGATATCAGGAGTCGGTTCCTGTATACCTCTGGCAACGAAGCCTTCCTCTATCTCTTTCAGTTTTTTACCGGTGACCACGGCGAATTCCCATGGCTGGGTATTGGCCCAGGAAGGGGCCCGGAGAGCCTGCTCCATTATATTTTTAACTATATCCAGCGGGATAGGGTCCGGCTTGAAGGCACGTATGCTCTTCCTCTCTCTGATAGCTTCTACAACGTCCACCCCTTTATTCTCCTTTATTCATTCGTTATTCAGTATGTATTTTGGGGACAGCCGGGGACAGCACGGTGCTTTAGCGGCCCATTTCACCACCCGGACTTTCGAAGAAGCTGCCTTCCCAGCCCTCTCTCATAGTGCCGGCTCCCAGCATTATGGCCATCTCGATATGGGGCTTTCTGACCTCATGCCATATCAGCGGCCCATGCATCACTCCCTTGGGAATGAAGACCCCGAAGCTCGTATCGAATTTCAGGTGGTCGCCGCCGATGCCAAAGGTCATATCAGCGCCGAGGTCTTCGGGATTATCGGGGTCGCCGCCGATGTGCAGGACAATCTCATCATAATTATCGTGCTTCATCTCACCGATAGGTGGGTCGACTATATCCCATATCCAGCCAAACTCGATATAGTAATTGGCAACGTTGATCTGGGGACGGCTCATGTAAGTCATGGTAGGAGTCTGGCGGCCTCTGAGGAAATTAGGACCGGCCTCCCGCATGGGACTCCGTATCACGTACTGCTCGTAGTCGAACTTGTCTTTCTTCACGGGCAATTCCTTCTTGGGCTCACTGATACCGCTTTGCCCCCACCCCTTAAACGGGTCGCCGGTGCCGAGCATCATGGCCATCTCGATATGGGGAAACTCGAACTTTCTCCATATCATCGGACCGTGCGGCACACCTTTAGGGATAAATACCCCCGTGGTCGTGTTGAAAGTTATCGGCTGCCCGCCGACATAGAACGTTATTTCGCCCCCGAGGACCTGCGGCATTTCCGGGTTGCCGCCCCAGTGTATGACAATCTCATCGTAGTCATGAACGTGCTCATGTATATGGGGGTTCGGCTCCGGCATATCCCATATCCAGCCAAGCTCGATGTAATAGTTGGCTTCAGGCACCTGCTTGCTGCTCATGAAAGTCATCGTGGGACTCTGCCGCCCCTTGTAGCCGGGGCCCGCCTCGTAAATGGGCTTTCTCACGGCGTATTTCTCGAATTCCGATTCTGCCATTCGTTGTTATCCTCCTTATTTATTGCCAAAACTTATCCTTATAACACTTTATAACTACATTATTGGCCGTGTCAAAATACTTCTCTACAGCGTCAGGGATAAATGAGATATCTGTTGAGCTACAGCTCATGTAGGTGCAATTGTTGACGTCGAAACACGAAAGCCCGCATCTGTTGCGATTAAAAACGCCCTCCTGATTCCAGCTCGACCGGACAGCCGGAGTTTTCCAAGACTTGTCTCTAAACCTCGATAATCGCCTGGGCGGGGCACCACCATTCGTAGGAAACACAGGTCCCGCACTCGGTGCATTTATCAGTGTCGATTCTGACCGTATACAGTACCAGCCCGTCGCTTTCCGTAATCTTCTCATCCACGACAATAGCCCCCTCCGGGCACTCCGTGACGCAGAGACCGCACTTAAGACACTTCTTCGTATTAATTTTATAAGCCACGTTATCCTCCAATAATTCGTTTAATCTGAATACGTGAATCTGGTGTTAACTCAGGCCGGGCTTTCGTACCCCTCGTCAGGCCACATTGACCAGTCCATTCTCTCTCTTGCTTCTTTTGGCAATAACTGCCTGAAGGATTTTTCCGTATGTGATGGCCCCTGATTGACTTCAATAAATATCCAGGGTCGGGTTGTCTTTACAGGCTTCCAGGGAGCATGGATAAAATTCGGGGGTATGTAAATGCAGCAGGTGCGGGTGATATGGTACTCCTCCAGCTCCGGCCCCATGTACATTATTACTTCTGCCCCCAGGTCCATCGGGTCGTCCGGGTTCGTACCGATATGGAAAAGCAGTTCGGCGTCTTTATGGATATGCGGCGGATGCCCCGCATACTTGAAATCCCAGTCCATACCAGCGGTGAAATCGGGCATCATCCAGTGAATCAGGTAGAAGTGGCTGCCTTTCATAATGCTGTCCTGCATCCGCGACATCACCGGGCGTCGCTCATTGGGAAACCATTTGGAGTCGTACTCAATAAAGTATTTGCCATATTTTGTTTCTGCCATTTTTAATACTCCTCTCTCTTTTTATAGCAATGTTATTTCCCTGTTAGTCAAACCCTTCTTCTCGCCACCTTGACCAGTCAATCTGGTTCCTTATTTCATCAGGCAATACCTGCGGATAGAGCTTTTCCGTATGGGACGGCCCCTGATTGACCTCTATGAATATCCAGGACCTTACCGTTCTTAACGGTCTCCAGGGACAATGTATGAAATTCGGAGGTATATAGATACAGCATGTCCGGCTGAAGACATGCCTTTCCAGTTCCGGCCCCATAAATATCTCCACCTCCCCACCCAGGTCCATGGGGTCGTCCGGGTTGGCGCCGATGTGAAACAGGAGTTCGGCGTCCCTGTGTATGTGCGGAGGATGTCCTACCGGCATCTTGGGCTCATCGTGAGGCGTTATCCAGTGAACGGAATAGAAGTGGCTCCCCTTGATAACGGCGTCATCCATGCGCGAGATAATCGGACCTAAAGGAAACTCTGGACCCGGTGGCGGCTTATACTCGATGAAGTATTTCCCGTATTTCGTTTTAGCCATGCCTTTTCCCTCCTGATACAGATTTCCCCAAATGGTAGCCCAA
>CAZPQB010000167.1:0-5186 GCA_964588605.1 uncultured Dehalococcoidaceae bacterium
CGACTGGCAATAGTGATGTTGCCGCCGGGAGACGTGAACTTGATGGCATTATGAGCGAGATTGACCATCACCTGCCTTATTCTTTCGATGTCAGCCTGGACAAGCGGCAGGGCGGGGTCAAGGTCTTTCTTGATGGAGAGTTGCTGTCTTTCTGCCTGCGGGCTAAGTTGTGTGATAATCTCTTCAATTAGCAGGTTGAGATTTACCGTCTCCAGCCTGAGTTCAGCTTTCCCCGCCTCAATACGGGTAAGCTCGGTAAGTTCCGTAACCATCTGAGTCAGGCGGTCAACCTCACTGGCAATCCGGGTAAGAAAATCACTGGCGGCTTCTTGGTCATTGACAGCGCCGTCCTGAAGTGTTTCCACCATCGCCTTGATACTGGCCAGGGGCGTCCTGAACTCATGAGAGATATTACCAATCAGCTCTCGCCTCGTTGTTTGCAGATTTCTGATATCGGTTAAGTCCTGAAACAGAATCAGAACACCACCCGGCTTGTAGCTGGTGACGGGAATAGCAATAGCCCTGAGAAATCTTTCTGATGTGCCGGATTCATACTGGGTATCCTGCACGTTGGCATTTTGAAGACAAAGCTTCATTAACTCATCTACCTCGTAGTCCCGCACGGCTTCAATAAGTGGCTTATTTACGGCATCTTTAATTTTGAAAAGTTTCTTTACCGCTCGGTTCGCCAGTGAAATATTCCCTTCGTTATCGGTCATGATAACGCCGTCAGCCATGTTGTCAAGGATAGTTTCCAGCCTTGCCTTGTCTGCCGAAATTGTATCTACCAGTGCTTTCAGCTTTGATGACATTTCATTAAAACTGTGGGCAAGTTCTTCTACCTCATCCCCTGTCTCTATAGTTATTTTTTGCTCCAGCTCCCCGGAGGCTATTTTCTTGGAGGCTGCGGTAATTTCCCGTATTGGCCGGGTGGTAATGCGTGCAATAAACCAGGCAGCTAGAATAACCAACAAGGCAGCCATTGCCATAGCCGTAGCTATGCTAACGGTTACCCGCTGCACCGGACTTTCAACTTCTGTTAGCGGAAGTGCTACCCGGGCTATGCCGAGCACTTCACCTTGATGTGATACGGGAACCGCCACATACATCATCTTCTCCGTGAGTGTCGTGCTGTAGCGAGTGCTTTCACCTAAGCCTTTATTCAGGGCATCCTTGATTTCAGGGCGGGCAGCGTGATTTTCCATGGTAGAGGGGTCTTCTTTAGAATCACCTAATACAGTGCCGTCGAGCGCAATGATGGTGACCCTGGTATTAATTTGTTCCCCTAATTTATTGGCAATATCACTGAGGATTTGCTCCCTGTCTGGGCTGAGGAAACCGGGCAAACTGGCCTCAGCCGTGATTCTGGCCTCGTTCTCCAGCTGAACACGCAGGTTATCAAGCTGTTGGTTTCGGGTAGAGTTGACGAGGTAAGCTCCCAGAACCCCCATAATGATTAGTATGAGTAAAACAAATGGAAAGGTAATACGCCATTGAATGTTATGGAACAATTCTAGCCTTCCAGTTTGTAACCCGTGCCCCTGACGGTAAGCAGGTGCTCAGGGTGCGCCGGGTCATTCTCTACTTTTTCCCTTAACCACCTGATATGGACATCCACGGTCCGCGTGCCGCCGGCATGATCATAACCCCACACCTTTTCCAGAAGCTGCTCCCGGCTGAAGACGAAGCCCCTGTTTCTGGCGAGAAACGACAGGAGGTCGAACTCCTTTGGCGTTAGATTCAGCAGTGAATTTTTATAGCGGGCTTGATGGCGGCTGATATTGATTTCAAGGTTGCCGACTTTCAGGGATTCTGGCTCAGCCGCTGGCGGCTGCCGGGTTATAGCGGCGCGGCGAAGCATGGCATGGACGCGGGCCAAAAGTTCCCTCATACTGAAGGGTTTGGTCACATAATCATCGGCGCCGATTTCCAAGCCAACTATTTTGTCCACTTCATCTGTTTTGGCGGTGAGCATAAGAATGGGAACGCTCATATCCTTACGCAGAATACGGCATACCTCAAAACCACTTAGAATTGGTAGCATCACGTCCAGAAGAATGAGGTCAGGTTTTTGACTTCGGGCAATCTCCACAGCCTGAGCCCCATCGTTGGCGGTGACTACAGAATAGTCTTCTTTACGAAGGTTATATTTGAGCGTAGCCAGTAGATTCTGGTCATCTTCAACAATCAGGATTTTACGGTCAGCCATTGACGTCCTCATTGCTAGTATAAAGCTAACAGGACGGATTATCAAAGGTTGAGATAGTATGAGGTGTCTTAAAATTCCGCGTTCCGGACTTTTCGACGATGACAGACCGCGCCGGGTTAAGGTGCGACCACGTCAAAAGCCTGACTTATGGCGGATGTTAGCCCGCTACTTGTCGCCGTGAGCGTATACCCGGAACCTGCTTGATCAATGGAAAGGTCTGAAAAATCAGACAGTCCCCCCAAAGCACCCTCAGCAATGAGGGTTTTTGTACCTGAGAGGATGGCTCCAGCAGTGCCGGTGCCTTGAGTAATCGACAGGGTCACGGAGGCCCTTGAACTGGTGACCACGTTGCCGTAAATGTCTTCTACCGCCACCTTTGGCTGTATTTCAAACGGTTGCCCCACTTCAGCTCCGGAAGGCTGTACCGTGAATTCCAGTTTTGCCGGCGAAGCTGGTGAAATTTTAAAAGTACCACTAGTTGCTTGAATCAGTCCCTCACCGGTAGCTGTCAATTCATACTCGGGAAGAGTCCTGTTGATAGACAGATCCGTGAACCGGGCAACGCCGTTAACCACGCGCACCGTGGTTGTGCCGGAAAGTACAGCCCCACTCGACATCGCACCGTAAGTTAAGGCCATAGTCACGGAGCCTTCATAAGCAGCAACCGTATTGCCGCAATCATCCTGTACCGTCACCTCTGGTTGGGTCGTGAATGGCGACCCGGCTATGCCTCTGGAGGGCTGCACAGTAAACGCGAGATTATGCGGGGCGCCAGGCGAAACGCTAAATGGTTCGCTGGTAGCTGGTGGCAGGTTGCTGCATGTGGCGGTTAGAGTGTAACCAACTCCAGCCTTGTCGATAGAGACTTCTCTGAACTCAACGATGCCGTTCACCAATCCTGACATCTTTCCACCAAACAGACGAGCCCCGCTGACGCCGCTGCCTTCAGTAATCGTCAACACTACAAGTCCCAGATAGCTGGTCACAATATTGCCTTGCTCATCCACGGCGGCGACAATGGGTTGAGGCTCTGAAGGTAGACCGGCTGTGACCTCAGAAGGCTGTGTGGTAAAGACCAGTTTCACCGGTGTGCCCGTTTTCGCTACAGGAGGAACCCCGGTCGGTGCTACTTCTGATTCACAACCAGTGAAGAGGACAACCAGCAGAGCTAATAGTACAGTGAGTATCATTACTGATGGTTTCCTTGTAGTCACTTGCATGTCTCTTAGCATGCTCCCAACATCATAATCATTACAATAGTAGTATAAAATACCATGCTATGGATAACAACTACTTTAGGGGCTTTTTCGAGCGTAGTGGGCGGTAGAGGACTCGAACCTCTGACCCCCTGCGTGTAAGGCAAGCTTGCTAAAAGGTGGCGGCCGCTTGCCTCCTTTCGAAAACCTATTATAAGCCCGATTTTCCTTTTAATCAATAGAAAATTACGTCCTTTCGGAGGGCAGGCCATGGTAAGTTCAAATTTAATCCTAGTACGAAAATATGCCCCAAAATGATACAAATGTGGGATTAACGTGTACGGAATCCGTGTCATAATATACCTAGGTATACCATCAGGAGATACAGCATGCCTTTAACGATAGATGGTCAAACCTATTACAGAACTTCTGAGGTCTGCAGAATTGTCGGCATAAGCAGAAACACACTCTTTACTTGGTGTAAGAAAGGGACGTTCATTAAAGTAGAACACAGGGACTATCGAGGCTGGAGGCTCTTCACTCAGGCTCAGGTAGATATCATGAAGAAAATGACCAAACAAATCAACTCGATTTACTTGGAACAACAAGCTAAAGTGTCTCATTTCGCTGATTGACAACACGGCCGTTGAGAGTCCCTATGAAATCACCTTCATACAGCTAGCACTGCATAAAAGCAAGAGAAAGTGTGGATCATATAAAAAGAATATAGAAAGCTTGGAGAATGCACTTAGATTCTGGAAAATAATGATAAAAACTGAAGATTAGTAAAATTATCTAATTAATTTTGGAAAGAGGTAATGCTAGATGTCAAAAGCTCTTAATCAGTTATATTTCCATGATCTTGCCTGGGCAGCATTGTTTTTCTATTACAGATCAATAGGTGACAGAAAGTACTGCAAGATTATTAGCGATACTGAATTCATGAAGAAGCTGCGGCAAACACCATCCGAAATTGATCCAGCAGAGCTCGAGAGAAAAACCATCTTAGATTATGTGGACATCCAAAACTATGATTTGCTTAAAGAGCATAAAATGGCAAGGCAAGTTCTTACGAAGATAATCAGCCTACAGCCTGATGTATTGGCACTCCAGGATTTCACATTGATTGATTGTCAACTTGAAAATAGCAAGATAGCTGAGAGAATAAATAGGATATATTCAACTTTATCTTCTGTCGATGGACTATGGATGACTGGAGTATCTAAAATAGCTCATCTCTTGAATGATGAACTGTTGGCACTCATGAACCAAGATATCTTAGAATATTTTCATATTCTTGAGGGTAGCACTGCTCCAATTGTTTGGTTAAGAATCATACAAGATAGAGCAATGCAAGTGACTAATGACTTTCATGACAAAGGATTTTCAGGCACACCTGAGGCATTTCTTTCAAAGAATATTGGTTACGCAATTAACGGCTGTCAAAAATCATTAGTTAAGTACCTTGACGAATATTACTGGCTTCGCTTTACTGACAAGGTACCGGTTCCACCATCGTGGACCCCAGATTATCAAGTCCGAGCCTTACAGGTTTAGCATTTCGTCAGGTTGTTAAATAACAAGAAGGGGTATTTCCGTTCCTCCTTATTTGGTTAATTCACTACCACTGCACGAACATAGGCATAACCCCGCGTATTTTAATTAATGCTATTCAATGAATAACCCTTATACCATTTACTGCATAAGGGCTTATTCAGCTTCAAAAAATGGTGGGCGGTAGAGGACTTGAACCTCTGACCCCCTGCGTGTAAATTGTACGA
>CAZPQB010000168.1:0-5138 GCA_964588605.1 uncultured Dehalococcoidaceae bacterium
CGATGCGTCCGAAACCATTTATGCCGATTCTGGTTTTCATTTTCGCCTCCTGAGTTAAAATTTTATATTTATGTTTTTCAAAGGGGCTTCAACACCTTCGAATTTCCCGTGTTTATTATTTCTAGATAGAGTCCGGCTTCTCTGCAACATATCAAGAAATGCCTCAATACGCGTCTTAATGTGATTATTCAGGAAAAAGTCATCGTTGCCTTCCAAGGTGAGCATGGGGATGTCAATGGCGTCTCGGAAAACGATATCGCCGATGGCGCGGTGACAGAATGCCTGTACGTAGTGGATGACACCGTCAATATGTCGGCGGCGAAGCTCGGTTTTGATGTCTTTGAGACGCTCATGAATGGAGTAGGGGTAGGTATAGCGGGAATACTGCTCGGCTAGCGATTCCCCTGGTTCGGGCATGGCGAACTGGCGCTGGATTTCATTGAAGACAGCCCGGGCATCGTGGCGCTCCAGGTGACGGTAAAGGTCTCTGGCGTAAACCGAGGGCACGCCAATGTAGGCTATTCTGAGCTGCCCGGAGGGATACGGCTGGCGTTGTTCGCAATCTGCTATCAAATTCTGCAAATCGTGGCAGTATTGGCGGTAGTCTTGGTTGAAATCGGAGGCGGAGACCAGCCATATATGGTTCTCCCAGCCGCTGACCACGTTATGCTTCCAAGTAAGTTCATCCAATCTCAGCGCAAGGTCGCGACCGGGCTGGAGTTCTTTCCTGACCGTTTCAGCGGCTTCCAGCGTGGTGCCGAGTATTGCTGCCAGTCTCAGCAGAACTCGTTGCATAAGCTGCGGGTCGGGCTGTTCGGGGTAGGCGAAGGGGATGGCATTAAGCCCCCTGAGTTTAAGGACTTCCATGAGCATGACGGTATTGGTGCAGTCACCATTGGTCACGCAGAGTATATCATCAATACCGTAGTCGATGCAGGCTCCATAGATACCTTTTATCCAGGTACAGCAGTTGAGGGGGAAGCCGGCCCTTTCGGCGATGGTGACGAGGCGTCCCGGATTGGGGTCGCTAACGAGGACATTGTTAAGGTCAACCGGCTGGTAGCCGGCGGCCATCAGCACCTCTATTGGCACGGTGGTGGTAATGCCGATTTTTCTCATCCGGCATTATTATATCAAATCTTCCGGTAATATATAATGCCGTCTCTGGTTATCTTCTCCAGCTGACCGTTAATGGTCATATACTCAAGGTGAGCCAGGGTCTCGGATATTGCCAGTCTCTGGTGGAAGAACGGTATATCCTGCCAGTCGGAGGTAACTCCCCAGCTTATCTTCTTGGCTACCTGGCAGGCTGTTTTTGGTCGTCCATCCTTTAAAATCGCCAGAACCTCCTGGTTTCTCTCTTCATGGTGATGGATAAGCTCCTCAATCCTGGGTCTGAATGTATTGAAGGGGGCTTCATGTCCGGGCAGGATAAGCTCAACGTCCAGGTGTTTTATGCTTTCCAGCGAGGTTATATAATCGCCGAGGGTGTTCTCTCTGGTATCTGGCTGCCTGCCGACGTTAGGTGTGATTTTCGGCAGGACGTGGTCTCCAGAGATAAGTATCTTTTTCTCGGATTCGTAAAGGCAGATATGCCCGGCAGAGTGCCCCGGCGTCCACAGGACCTGGAAGCTGAACCTGCCGGAAGTAATGGTCTCACCGCCGTGAAGGGTGATATCGGGGTAGGTGGGGACGATATAGCGTTCCATTCCCGCGGTAGCGTTTTTAAAGTCTGCCAGGTCTTCCGGCTGTACGCCATTAATAACGAGCCAGTGGGCTGTCTGCTCCGCAAATTGCTTCATATTGATGTACCTTGATTCAATAAAAATCTTTTCGATCTCATGCAGAGCGACACTAGCCCCTGATAATTGTTTGAGCCTGCCTGCCTGACCGTAATGGTCGGGGTGGACGTGGGTAACCACTATCTGGGATATGTCTTTAATATCTGCCCCGATTTCGGCCAGCTGTTTACGCAGGGCAGCGTATGACTCGTCGGTGTTCCAGCCGGCGTCGACAAGGAGGAAGCCGCTGTCTCCCTGAACAAGATAGGCATTGACATGTACCGAATCGGAGTCAGCCATTAAGGTCGGCAGTTCCAGCCAGTAGATACCCGGTGTAATTTCAGTCATATTACCTCTTTATGTTGCCGAATGCTTTCATGCCGGCGAAGGCGGCATTTTCTTTCAGTTCGTCTTCGATGCGGAGGAGGCGATTGTACTTGGCGGTACGCTCGGAGCGGCAGGGAGCGCCGGTCTTAATCTGGCCGGTGTTCAGGGCTACGGCGAGGTCAGCGATGGTGGTATCTTCGGTCTCGCCGGAGCGGTGGCTGACGATAGCCGTCCAGCCGGCCTGCTGCGCCATCCTGATGGCCTCGATGGTTTCCGTGAGTGTGCCTATCTGGTTGAGCTTGATGAGGATAGAGTTGGAGGCTTTCGTTTGAATACCCTGCCGGAGGCGTTTGACGTTGGTGACGTAGAGGTCATCGCCAACGAGCTGGATTTTGCTGCCCAGCTTCTCGGTAATCAAGCGCCAGCCGTCCCAGTCGTCCTCGGCCATGCCGTCCTCGATGCTGATGATGGGATATTCGTCCACCCACTTGACATAAAACTCTATCATTTCCGCCGGACTGAGCGTCCTGCCTTCCCTTGCCAGGACGTATTTGCCATCCTCGTAAAACTCACTGGACGCCGGGTCCAGGGCGATAAAAATGTCTCTGCCGGGTCTGTAACCGGCGGTCTCAATAGCAACGAGGATGGCTTCGACGGCTTCCTTATTGGAGGGGAGGGAGGGGGCAAAGCCACCTTCATCACCGACATTGGTATTAAGTCCTTTGTCCTTGAGGACATTTTTCAGGGCGTGATAGACCTCGGTGCCCATCTGTATGGCTTGGCTGAAGCTGCCGGCTCCCGCCGGCATGACCATGAACTCCTGAAGGTCAGTCGAGTTTGCGGCGTGTCTGCCACCATTCAGGATATTCATCATCGGTACGGGAAGAGTATAGGTATTGGCTTCTCCCAGGTATCGGTATAACGGCATATTTTTTAAGGCAGCCGAGGCGTAAGCTACCGCCAGAGACGTGCCCAGGATGGCGTTTGCCCCGAGCCGGGACTTATCGGGCGTGCCGTCGAGCTCTATCAGAGTACGGTCGATTTTCTCCTGGTCGGTGGCCGACATTCCGATGATAGCTTTGGCGATAGTCCCATTGACATTGGCTACGGCCTTGAGGACGCCTTTACCGTTATACCTGGACTTATCACCGTCGCGGAGTTCAACGGCCTCGTGCTTACCGGTACTGGCTCCGGAAGGTACGGCAGCCCAACCAGTACTGCCGCTGTCGAGTCTGGCCTCCACCTCAAGGGTGGGGTTGCCCCGGGAGTCCAGTATTTCCCTTGCTCTTAGGTTTTTAATAGTTGACATATCTCTCTCCATAACCCTGGAGTTATTCCTGTAGCTGGTCTTTAATGAGTTCTATGGCCTTGCTCACAGCGTCTTTAGGGCTGTCGGCCGGGATAATTGAGTTATCTGCCTGGCCGTTAATAGACAACGACCATGTGTTCAGGCCGATAATGGGAATGCCGCTCTGCAAGGCGTGGCCGATTTCTGATAGCGTGCCGTAGCTGCCATCGATGGCGATAACGGCCTGGGCTGACTTGACCACCGCCACGTTGCGGGCGTAACCGATGCCGGTGACGATGGGTATTTTCACGTGGGGGTTGGCGGTACGGCGGTTTTCGCCGGGAAGTATGCCGATGGTCAGTCCGCCCTCGCTGCTGGTACCCCGGCAGGCGGCTTCCATAACTCCGCCCAGCCCACCGCATACCAGCACCGCACCCCGGCGGGCAATCTCGCGGCCTACCTCTTCAGCCAGTTCGGCAACCTGCGGCGGTACGTCGCCGCCGCCAATGACGGCGATAAATATCTTCGTTTCTTTCATCTGGGATTTCCTTAGCTGGATATGAAAATTATAACACCTGGGTATTAACTGTGGCAAAGAAAGACTCTTTTATAAACGCTATGTAAAATAGCCCAGGCTCAGCCAGACAAGCTCGATGGCGAAAAAAACGGTAAAGAATTTGAACACATAACGGGCGCACCATGCTGGAAGTATAATATTCGTGACTGAGCCGTCTTCGGCCCCGTATTTTTCGGCGAGTACGGTGAGGGGGCACCGGCCTCGGTTGAGAACAATGGATAAACCGTCAATCAGAATGACAGCCATCGCTGTGAAAAGAGTCCAGTCATAGATGCGTGCCAGTGCACAATAAAGGACATAAAACAGGCTTAGGCACATTAAAATAAATAGCGTCAGATGAACTGATTTGATAAAAAATACCTTTTTGTTTTCCATTTTGGCGGGAGACTAGTTGTATTTGTTCATGGCGATGGTTATGCCTTCGGTGAGCAGGCAGACAATCGCCCGGCTGACCTCAGGTATAGCTCTATTGATAATCTTTTTCTCTTCCGGGGTAAATTTGCTGAGAACATAGGTGATAACCGCCTCTTCTTTTTCTTCGGATATATCCGGTCGCCCGATGCCCACCCTGACGCGGTAGAAGTCCTGGCTGCCGAGGTGGGCCATGATGGAATCGATTCCCTTGTGCCCGGCGGAGCGCCCGCCCTGACGGATGCGTACCTTGCCCGTGGGCAGGTCAAGGTCGTCATGGATAACGATAAGGTCGGAAGGACTGATTTTCAATTTTTTTACCAGCCGGCCGATCGATTCGCCGCTGGTGTTCATGAAAGTCTGAGGACGGGCGAGCACCACTTTCTCGCCATTAATTTCGCCGGTGCCGGTGCGGGCCTGTCCCTGTTTTTTATCGAAGCGGATGCCGTGCATACGGGCAAGGTGCCTGATACACATAAAGCCGATATTGTGGCGGTTACCGGCGTAACCGAATCCCGGATTACCGAGACCTACAATCAGTTTCATAGTTAAGTCTGCTTTAAGAGCTTGAGAAATGCCTCTTCATCGAGTATTTTTATACCCAGTTCTTGGGCACGGGTGAGCTTGGAGCCGGGGTCGGCACCCACCACAACGTAGTCGGTCTTGCGGGTGACATTATCCCTGGCGGCACCGCCGAGCTGTTTTATCCTGCTCTCGGCCTCCTGGCGGGAAAAGCTTTCGAGTCTGCCGGTAA
>CAZPQB010000169.1:0-5120 GCA_964588605.1 uncultured Dehalococcoidaceae bacterium
TCTCGGTGAGATAATTTGATTGGTAGCCAGAGGTTCCCATATCTGGATATTAACCTTACCGGTACCGAAAGTGTCTATCCAGTGTCGCGTAATATCAAGAACATGGTCGGTGGCTAGGCGAAGGAGCCGGTGTACTAGCTCGGGTTTCTTTATCAGCCAACGACAGAGCGTATCAACAACGCAGATATTACCGGCAATGGTAAATGGCCCACCGACGACTACTGATGGGTAAAACCCGTTTTCAACCTGGAGATGGGAAAATTGCATGGCCAGCGGCAGCATACCGTCTTGGCTAACATCTGGCAGTATAAGTTTTTCGATATCCGCCTCCGTTTCAACTGCGAAGCGTCCGTGTGATGGTGCCTGCTCGTATTCTCCATCAGGTAGTTTGATTTCTCCGCCGAATTCCCAACCCCCGTAAGAGGCGTATCCATAGAAAGGCTCGCTATCATAACCGTACTGCTCCCGTGTCCACACCTGTGCCCATAAGCTCTTCACCGGGTCGCTGTAAATAGACACCACGGGGTAACCCACATTTTTAGCGCAGAATCCGAGGATAAAGGACAGAAACGGCACACGGTCTACGGGCTCTCCATTTAACAGCGCGTTCAACCTTTCTGCAGGGGTCATCCTGTCATGTCTCATTCTTTAAACTCCGCGATATTTTACTCATTTCCAGCGTGATAATCCTAACCGCGCTGCTTCTTCAGTCGCTCAAGCATCTCATTGGCTTCTTTAACTGCCTCTCCGGCATTTTCGGCATAACCGTCCGCACCGTAACTGGTAGCGATTTCGCGAGTCAAAGGAGCTCCCCCCAACATAACGGCAACATCACGGTCTTCGGCCCTGAGCATCTCAATCGCCTTCGGCATGGCCAGCATACTCGTCGTCATCAGAGCCGACATGGCGACAATATCGGACTGCGTTCGTTTCTGCTCATCCACGAACTTTTGTAGATTCACGTCCCTGCCCAGGTCATGGACGGTCCAGCTGGCCGCTTCAAACATTATCTTTACCAGGTTCTTGCCGATATCATGAATATCACCCTCGACTGTACCGATTATTATCTGCTTCTTCGTGCTCGTCTCGCTGACTTTTATATGGGGACGCAATACCTCCAGTCCAGCATACAGTGCATCCGAACAAAGCAGGAGTTCCGGCACGAAGTATTCACTATTAGCATAAAGCTCGCCCACCCTCTCCATGGCTGCGGCCAGTCCATTATTCACAGCATAGAATGCATCAATGCCTTCACTCAGGATAGCCTGACTGATATCTCTGGCAGTATCTTCATCCATATTTATTACTGCATCATATAGAACTTTCATCAGTTCCTGAGTTCTCTCCTCTGTAGCCATCTGTTAATTGCTCCTCTCAATCTTTATTTAGTTTATTTCAATCCGGGGGAACAAGAGCTTCGGCGCCCAATAAAAATCTAAAGGTTGGCACGCTATTTGTCAAATCAGCGTTATGCTGGAAGGCCTCATCTATAATAAATTTAAGGCACTTGGCATGGAGAGGCCCGCTCTTGGATATACTCCCTAGTCCTGAAGGCAGACATAAGTAGAAATAAGCTTGCTGGGGGGAATTTACATGTAGATTCTTCCCCAGCAAGTTTTATTTAAAATATAAGCAACATTATCGGAAGTTTACTTACTTTCGACAATGTGGGATAATATTAAGCGATATACAACCTCATTCTTGAGTGCAAGCCCTGCGTTTGAAAAGTCTATTAGCCACCAGAGTGCCAGGGCAATAGCTCGAAGGTTTCAATCATGTATAATTGGCTCGGGTGAGTTCCCCCCTAAAATGGGGCATGTCTGAATTTTGTTAATACTATCTGAAAAGTTGGACCATATTATCAGGGCAGGTCAATTGGGATTCCTGTATAATTTCATATTCTATTAGTTACTAAATCTTTAAGGTAAAGGTTATGTTAGAGTGCTATCGTGTTCTTGACTTAAGCGATGATAAGGGATTTTTCTGTGGAAAGCTGCTGGGTGACCTGGGGGCCGACGTTATCAAAATTGAGAGGCCGGGAGGCGAACCTGCGCGAAATATAGGCCCTTTTTACCATGATATAGTAGACCCCGAAAAAAGCCTCTACTGGTTTGCTTTCAATGCCAGTAAGAGGGGTATAACCCTTGATATAGAAAAAGCCGAAGGTCGGGATATCTTTAAAAGACTGGCCATGACGGCTGATGTTGTTATCGAATCGTTTCCCCCCGGATATATGGAAAATCTGGGCCTAGGATATACAGCATTAAGTCAGGTAAATCCCGGCATCGTCATGACGTCCATCAGTGGTTTCGGTCAGGAAGGTCCGTATCGAAACTATAAGGCACCTGATATTGTGGTACGCGCCTTGGGTGGTATGGTACATACGGTAGGTGACCCGGACCGACCGCCACTGACAACCAGCTATCAACACGCTTATCTCATTGGTGCCGCTCATGGTGTCGTGGGGACAATGATAGCACTGGTACACCGGGGTTCTACCGGTCGAGGTCAGCATGTTGACGCACCGACTCAGCAAGGTCTTGCTTTTACAGGCCATATGGAAGCTCAACTACCATGGTTGTTGCGGCAGGTCATACCCGAAAGGCACGGACGGAAACGCTTCCCTCTGCAGCTTCGGGACGGTAGTCTCTACTATCAACCGGTGTTATGGGAATGCAAAGATGGTGACATTGCCTTTTCTATAGCCGGAGCTGCCATGACAGCCAGTTATAAAGGTCTCAGAGAATGTATCACAAATGATGGCATTGACACTGGAGCCTTGGATAAGTGGGACTGGACGAAAGATAATGATGGTGATTGGACCAAAGAGGAAGTTGAAGGTATTCTAAGCACCCTCGGGGAATTCTTCTCCAGGCATACCAAAGCAGAGCTTATGGAAATATCACAGGAGAAGGGGGTACACCTGGCCCCGTGCCTTTCCGCAGAGGAAGCATTGCAGTTTCCCCAGTTCATTGAGAGAGGTTTCTGGACTGAGGTTGAACATCCTGAATTGGGGACGACGATTACTTATCCCGGGAGTTACGTTAAGCTTACAGAGTCCGATTGTGGTATAAGGCGGCGGGCCCCGCTTATCGGTGAACACAATGAAGAAGTTTACCTTAACGAGCTCGGCATGTCTAAAGATGAACTACTAGCTTTAAAACAAAACCATGTGATCTAGAGAAGGAAATAAGCAGAATGGGCCCAAAGCCTTTTGAAGGAACCAAAGTTATAGACTTATGCTGGTCTGGGGCTGGCGTCTTTATCATAAACTTACTTGCCCATTATGGTGCCACAGTGATACGTGTAGAAAGCGCCATAAGGCCTGACCCTATCCGCCGTGTTCTAACCTATACCGACTATTCAGGCAACGACCCGCATGCCCTGGAATTAAGTCCTACTTTCGCCTTTACCCACCCCGCCCCTAAAATGGGATTGGATCTGAATATGAAAAATCCCGGGGCGAAAGAAGTCTTCAAAAAGCTGGTAGCCTGGGCTGATGTCGTCGGTGAATCGTTTCCTACCGGTGTAATGGAGAGGCTTGGTTTTGGCTATGAAGAACTCAAGAAAATCAAGCCTGATATTATCATGGTCCGCTCCTGCGGCTACGGGCATACCGGGCCGATGGCACAGCAGGCAGGCTTCGGTATGATATTATCCGCTGTGAGCATGATGTATTCTCTCGCCGGATGGCCAGATAGACGCCCGGTCCCGCTTTCCAGCTTTTATTCTGACCAGTTGTCTCCGTTGCTCAGTATGCTGGCCTTGGTGGCGGCGCTGGATTACCGGCGCAGAACCGGGAAGGGACAGTATATTGACCAGTCGCAGGTTGAATCCAGCCTGCAATATCTGGCTCCGGTACTGCTTGATTATACGGTAAACAAGCGGGAGTTAGCCCTGACCGGCAATAAATGCGATTATGCTGCACCTCATGGAGTCTACCCGTGCCAGGGAGACGACCGGTGGGTCGCTATTGCCGTATGTACTGATGAAGAATGGGATAGCTTCTGTCGGGTTTTGGGAAATCCAGCCTGGACGCAAGACCTAAGGTTCGCAACCATGGCCAGCCGCGTTGAACATAGCGATGAGCTTGATAGTTACGTGGAAGCATGGACAAAGAACTATAAGGCAGAACAGGTAATGACCATGATGCAGGATGCCGGCGTCGGTGCTGGAATAGTAGCCAATTCTCGTGACCTGGCCGAGGACGTTCAACTAAATCATTACAATTATTTTCGCGAGGCAAAGCATCCCTACTTAGGTAAGGGTAACTTCTACCACCCTCCCTCTATCAAGCTCTCCGAGGTTGATGCTGACGTGGGACGACCTAACCTGATTGGTGAGCATAACAAGTACATCTGTAACGAGATTCTAGGTATCTCCGACGATGAATATAATCAGTTGATGCGAGATGGTGCGTTCGACTAAAACGACATACTGCTAATTCGGTCTGAGTTCAAAACGAAGAAAATAACAGAAGCTACAGTTATCATGCATAAAGGAGATATTCGCCGTGCTGGATTTTAGTTTTACTGAAGAGCAGGAAATGATCAGGAATATGGTCAGAGATTTCGGTCAAAAGGAGCTTGCCCCGGGTTATGCGGAGCGTGTCAAAACCGAAACCCTCCCCCGCGAGCTTATTAAAAAGGTTGCCGACCTCGGTCTCATGGGGATGAATATACCGGAGGAATATGGAGGTGAACCTAGAGACAATGTTACTGTTGGCGTTGTCCTGGAAGAGTTGTCCAAACATGCCGATGATGCTGCCTGGCTGGTCTTTAACAACTACGCAACGGCAAGTATGGTCCGGCTGGGAACGGACGAAATCAAGAAAGAATGGCTGACAGCTATGGCACAGGGTGACAAGATAGTGCTTATGGGCGCCACTGAAGCCGAGGCTGGTTCAGACCTCGCTAATCTTAAAACATCGGCAAAAAAGGATGGCGATTGCTACGTGCTTAACGGTGAGAAAAATCGCGTATCGTTTGCCACCCAGGGAGACGCGGCTATGGTATTAGCCAAGACAGACCCCTCTTCACGAAAAATTACCCCCTTTCTGGTCCCTTTCGACCTCCCCGGTATTTCCATATCCCGGATTAACGATATGGCTAATGAGTCGA
>CAZPQB010000170.1:0-5114 GCA_964588605.1 uncultured Dehalococcoidaceae bacterium
TGTAGGGCAGGCTCTGGGTTAGCGGGCAGTTCCAGGACTTGGCAAAGTCATCGGAGAGCTTTTCCATGGTACACTGGACAGGCAGGAAGAGAAAATCGGGTGCTTTTTCCAGCAGGTTGAGCATATGCCCGTGCGCCAGCTTTATGGGCAGGCATGGCTCTTCAACTATGTTCTCGACTCCCTGACGTATGATGTGTCGGTTGGTGGGGTCGGAAAGCACCACCTGGAATCCGAGCTCGGTAAAGAAGGCTTTCCATAGCGGAAAGAGCTCGTGGAAGAACAGGACGCGGGGAATCCCCACCGTTTTCCCGTTAGGGGAGTCCGGCGAGTCTTTGGGGTAAGTGCTTATTAACGCCTGAGCTCGCTCGTCGAAGAGATGCGGTATTTTTGAAGACTCGCGCTGCTCTTTCTTTTCCTGGCTGTCCCACATGCCGCAGCGTGAGCCGTAAAAGAGCGGCTTTTCCCCCGTAAAGACAACCTTGTGGATTTCGCACCGGTTGGAGCATTTCTGGCATTCAAAAGATGACAGCTCGTATTTCCTGTCCGCCAGGTAAAAGCCCCGAAAGCGGGTCTTTCGGCCGTTCGTATCCACCTCTTCCCGGGCCAGCATGGCTACGCCAATGGCACCGAGAATATCATGCTGGGGAGGCACCAGTACCTTTTTGCCGAGGACACTCTCGAAGGCGGCTTTTACTGCCCGGTTAAAGGCGGTACCGCCTTGAAAGAGTATGTGGTCACCGATACGCCGGTCCTCCACCACTTTGGTAAGGTAGTTTTTCACGACGGAATAGGCCAGACCGGCCACCAGGTCTTCTTTGGCGGCGCCTCTCTGCTTGCAATAGTTTTGCTGTGACTCCATGAACACGGTGCAGCGTTCTCCCAGGTCCAGAGGTTGCTTTGAAGATAGACCCAGAGCGCCGAATTCATCTTCGATACTGATGTCCAGCTTCTCCGCCTGTTCCTCGAGGAAGGAGCCCGTACCAGCGGCGCACACCTTGTTCATGGCAAAATCCACAATGGTGCCGTCCTGGAGGCTGACGTATTTGGCGTCCTGCCCGCCGATTTCAAAGATGGTATCAACATCAGGGCAGAGGAAAGAAGCCGCTTTAGCGTGACTGGTAATCTCGTTTCGGATAATGTCCGCGCCGAAGAACTCCCCGGTCATATACCTCCCCGAGCCGGTGGAACCGGCACCCCTGATGATGACTTTATCGGCCAGCTCCTGTCCGACTTCGTAAAGCCCCTTTTTCACGGCCTCGATGGGCTGGCTGGCGGTCATCAGGTAGCGGCGTGCCAGGACGTTATTGTCCCGGTCTATCACCACGACATTGGTGCTGATCGAGCCGATGTCCACGCCCACGTAGGCTTCAACGGGCTGCGCAGAGCTTATTTTGACCGGCTCCGTATAGATATCGTAATCATCACCTGCCAGAGATGCCAGGGTAACGAAATCGTATTTCCGGTGGGCGATGTAGTCACGTATTCGCTGGAGCGTATCTTCGGAAAGGACGTTTTCCCTGCTGACCAGGGCTGCTCCTACGGCACCCAGTACGGCGAAGTGTTCCGGGACAATCAGGTCTGATTCCTCCAGTTGGAGCACGTCCAGTACTGCCCGTCTGATTCCCTTGTTGGCGGCAACACCGCCCTGGAAGGAAACGGGTTTACTGAGGTCGCGTCCGCGGATGACCTGTCCCTTAAAGTTGCGTATCATGGCGAAGCACAGGCCGGCCACGATATCATGTACCGGTGTGCCTACCTGTTGCAGGTGTATCATATCGCTCTTGGCGAAGACGCTGCATCGGCCGGCGACGCGGGGCGGGTGCTCTGACTGCAAAGCGACGTCGCCGAACTGCTCGATAGGGATGCCCATACGGGAAGCCTGCTGGTCGAGGAAAGAGCCCGTGCCGGCGGCGCAGGCGCCATTGATGGCGAAATCACTGACCTTTGGGGGAGCATCCGGCGACTCCTTCTTAAGGACGATAAGTTTGGAATCTTCACCGCCTACTTCCAGGATGGTCTGCACTTCCGGGTGAAAGCGGGTGGTCCCGGCCGCCTGCGCTGTAATCTCATTAATAAAAGATATGCTGAGCAGGTTGGCGATAAGCTGTCCCCCGGTGCCGGTAGCGGCGGCAACTGTGAACTGGTCGGGTGGGTATTTAGCCAGTATATCCTCAAGAATGGCAAGTACGGTCTCTATCGGCTGTCCGTGGGTGCGGGTGTATCTGGATTCTACTATATCATCGGCTCCGTCAAGGACGATAATTTTGGCTGTAACCGAGCCGACGTCAATGCCTAGCTTCATATTATAAACTCGCTACTGTTGAAATCGTGGGCGTTTACAGGGCTTACGGGAACCGCTCAGCAGCTAATTATATTATAGCCATGCCGCGTGTGTATGTAAACATGAGGTCGCTAAAGGGGTGGGCAAGAGTGATACTTATCCATTTGGTTTATTATATAATGTCAGTGATACCTGTCAGGCATGCTGAACTTTATCAGCACAGCTGATACGATTGGTAATCTTAGCCGGCCCCTTCTACGTGCAAAAGGGAGAAGCCATGCGGCTGTATGATAAGGAAAATAAGAGGTTAGTTTATATTGAAGAAGCCGCTACGCCGGATTTTTGGGATAGTCACTGGGATATAGCTGACTATAAACAGGCTGTTGAGCGTGGCAGGAATGACCCTTTATGCTTAAGTACCCTGCGTAAGTATATTCCGGACAGGGAAGGGTTGATATTGGAAGGTGGTTGTGGTCTGGGGCATATTGTCTATACTATGCATGTTCATGGATACAGATGCATTGGGATAGATAATGCTGAAAGGACTATCGGCCGAATAAAAGAAACCTTCCCGGAACTTGATATGAGGGTTGGAGACGTAAGGAATCTGCCATTTCCGGATAATTACTTTAGAGGATACTGGTCAGGCGGTGTGATAGAGCATTTTTGGGACGGCTATTACGAAATACTGATGGAGATGCGGAGGGTATTAATCAAAGGCGGTTATGTATTTATATCCTTCCCGTACATGTCATTCTTAAGGAGACAAAAGGTAAAACTCGCTTTATACGAAGGATTTAACAAAGACTTGGTAGAAAAGGAGCATTTCTACCAGTTTGCTCTTCATGCAAAAAAAGTAATAAGTGATTTTGAAGCGGCTGGATTCAGGCTGTTGGCTTCCAGTCCTCAATCCGGAATAAAGGGACTTAAAGACGAAATCGGTCTGCTTAAGCCCCTGTTGCAGAAGTATTATGATTATCTGGGGCATAACATATTGATTAATGGCTCTAAATTACTGCTTGATAAGATGCTTGCCACTTTAGCAGGACATACGGTTTTCCTGGTTTTTCAGAAGAAGTAAATCCGTGATAGTGGACGAACCAGCCTTTCATAAAGAGGCAGTAGAATCGGTAATGCTGCCTTAAGGCCTCGCCAGGCGGTAAAACGAGTAGAGTCCAACAGATGCTTAAGCAGCCTGGTATCAGCTTTTTTTACCTTTTCCATAGCTGTTCGCTATGGAGATATTATCTGAACGACGATGAGCTACGCCTATGGCGTTGTTTGTGATGTTACGGTGCCGTTCTGGCTAAATGTATAAAGGCAGTTTGACCTGACCATACCGCTATCCAGACAGGTCAGGTACATATCCAGCGAAAGATTGCCGCTGTCGGCCTGTATGGTGCTCATATCTCCGGTAGGGGTGGTATAATCCTGGTCTAACTGCTTGGCGTTGCTGTCCCAGATAAGCGCTATGGCGGCTGACTGGATATTGTGCAGTTCTGACTCGTAGGCCTCAGTCTCACCCGTGTCAATGAAACTGCCAATATTAGGAACGGCTACGGCGGTCAGAGCACCGAGAATGGCCACCACGACCAGAAGCTCAATTAGTGTGAATCCTTTTTCTCCAGAGTATAAATGCCTCACCGTATTTCTTCCCATATTCCTGTCTCCAGTTGTTTCTGCAGTTAATAACTGCCGTAATATCGTGACCACAAGCCTGATTTCCCGGCCTTGAACTTGGCGCTGTTTCGATGGCAGGTTGTTCAGGGCTGTATTGTATTTCACCCTCGAGGCAAACAGGGCAGAGGAATATAGCGGTCCTAATCCCGTCACTGCTTATTTCACTGATACTTGAGCAGCGGGGACATTTTATTAGTATATGCTCTGCCATTACCCTGTCCTTCTGGCAAATTTAAGCTTTATGTTATAAATAGCTTTTGCCAGTGTAGTTATCCTTCGTGACACTCACTAGCATTTTAATGCCTGTTCCCTGTGGATACATCGCCTATTGGTACTGTTTTAAATACCACTTTCGTCACATTTTAATGCTTGTATTCGCCAGGAGAATACGGGGATATCCCTCATTGTCTATGGGAAGCTACCCTTGAATTTATTGTCACATTTACAGTTTCACTCCGCTGAAGACAAAAGGACTCATACAGAAGTATAACTGATTGAACCTTTATAACGAGGTAGGGGAAGCTGTAATGCCCCTTTACAGCTTCCCCCATTAGTAAGGCGAGAGGAATAAGTGCACCCAAGCGAATTATATATCTGACGATATTAAAAATGTATCGGTCAAAATACTTAAGTTGTCATGCGTAGAAATACTCATTGCTATAGAAAAACGCCTTGCATCCCGCGTCTCTATAGCATGAGCTAGGTAATAAGAATCAGTCCCAGTCTCAACCCGTAAGGGATTTCTTCCGGCGTGGTCTCATATCCTATGGGATAGATATCCCACCCCACTCTGGTAGCCATGTTGAAGCAATCAATGCCTACCGCTTCCATAGACGCGCGTGCCTTTAAGCGGTGTGGACAGGCTTGTCCCGGTACCAGGGCCTGGCAGTCTATGTCCCGACAGAATATGGATTTGCACGAACCGCTGCCGAATCCCAGTGCCAGGTAGTAGCCATTATAAAACGCCTGAGCTTCTATTCTCGCAAGAATCTCAGCTATTTTTTCTCGGTAGGGGGCTATCAGGTTCTTTTCTATGGCCTCGGCGCCGGCGATATCCTGCGGCGGCACTTCCAGCTTGATGAATATGCCGTATCGGAAGTTCCTTACCACTTTCCGTAACTGTTCCGTGCTCATGGCGTAAGGGGGACAGTTG
>CAZPQB010000171.1:0-5069 GCA_964588605.1 uncultured Dehalococcoidaceae bacterium
ACTCGCTGCTCGGGCGTGCGGACGGCACTGCTGGTTTCCGGAGTATTGCCGCAATCTCTGACAAACCGTGCTCGCTGCTCAGTGGTAAAGCATCTCGCTGACATAGCTTTAAGCCGTTGTATTCCGGCGGCAGGTGGCTGGCGCTGATGGCGATAGAACCGTCAAAGCCGCCTTCAGCCCCGTACCAGTACACCATCGGGGTGCTGGAAAGACCTATGTGTGTGACCTGGTTTCCTGATTCCCTGAGCCCAATACTTGCCGCCTCGGCGAGCGCGGGAGAGCTCCATCGAGCATCGTGGCCGATGACGAAGCGTCCGGCATGATCCGGGCATAGGTAGTCCCCATAGGCACGGGCAATAGCTCTAGCTGTGGCGCTGTCCAAATCTTCACCGACAATACCGCGAATGTCGTAGGCACCAAATATTCTTGCATAGCGGTCTTGCATTTAATTCCACCTATCAATATCTATATTTCATACAAAAGATTCAGGAACAAGTTATCTTTAAACTATCGAGATTATAGTTAATAATTCACTTCCCGGGGTTTTTTACCAGATACCCGGAATGTTGCTCGCCTAAGATTCTATACCCGAATAGCTTTACCCTGTCTTGAATCATAAACATTACCAGCGCGTAGCCCCAGACCATGCCGGCATAAGTCCAGCCAAGCGGGGTCATAAATAGACCATAGACGGCAATGAGAGTAGCCACTATTTGCGTGCCGATGACTGCTAATACGAGAATCCGTGCCGGCTTGACGGACCAGAAAGGACCTTGCGTACGGGCGACAAAGACAGTCAAATGCCCGGCGATGGAAAATTTCAGGTACATCAATGTCTGAATTATGTCATTATTAATATTAAGGACGGTTTTACCCAGGTAGAATAAACCGAAAGATGAAATCACCCCGAAAATACCCAGTATCGTGGCGATACCCAGCACAGACCGCATATTCCACACTTCCGGCTGGTTGGAATAGCGGACATTATCATAGGCAATAGACAGGATGGCGCCGTCATTGAGGATTGCCAGCAGGACAATCATAATAGCCGTTACCGGGTAGAAGTTGAAGATCAGGATAGCCAGTGTCATGAATAACAATACGCGGATTGTCTCGGCGATACGGTAGATGGCGTAATTGGTCATGCGGTGAAAGATTTTGCGGCTCTCCTTGATGGCGTCGATGATTACGCTGAGGCCGGGAGTCATCAAGACGATACTGGCGGCGGCCCGGGCGGCATCGGTGGCACCAGCCACAGCGATGCCGGCGTCAGCCTTCTTCAGGGCCGGGGCATCATTCACTCCGTCACCGGTCATGCCCACAATGTGGCCCCGCTGCTGCAATACGTCGACGATGTGGTACTTATGCTCGGGAAAGACCTGGGCAAAGCCGTCGGCTTTCTCAATGGCATCCGCTATTTGCCCGGACTCATGAGGTTTGGTCTCATTAAAGATACTGGCATCAATAATATCGGTGCCCAGGTCCAACTGCCGTCCGATTTCTTTGGCGATAGCAACCTGGTCACCGGTGACCATCTTAACTTCTACACCCATCTTCTTGGCAGTTTCAATGGTAGCCTTGGAATCTTCCCGCAGCGGGTCGAAGAGAGGGATGATGCCCTGGAACTGCCATTGGCCCTTCCCATTGGTGCGCGCTACCCCCAGCGAACGAAAACCACGCGTGGCAAATTCGTTAACCGCCTTATCAACCTGAGACTGTATTTTTTTGGCGTTGGGGTCAAGCGCCAGGATAGCCTGAGGCGCCCCCTTGGTTACCTTGAACTCGTGCCCATCTTTGCCTTTCAGGGTGGCTTCCGTGCGCTTGTGAACGGGGTCAAAGGGCTGGAAATGCGATATCTGGTACGTTTCCAGCTGTTTGGGGTCTTTCACGCCGCTCAATACGGCGAGGTCGATGGGGTCCTGGTCTTCAGCGCGGGAAGCCAGCGCTCCACTCAGTATCACCTGCTCCGCGGTAATGTCACCGATGGTAAACGGGTCTCCCGGCGTCAATTTGCTCTGGGTCAACGTACCGGTCTTGTCCGAGCAGAGTATATCAATGCCGGCAACCTCCTCGACGGCGGTTAGCTTGGTCACAATCGCCTCTTTCAGGGCCAGCACCCTGGCCCCCAGAGCCATCGTCACCGATAACACCGCCGGCATAGCCACCGGAACGGCCGCAATAGTCAGTACGAGGGCAAACTGCAGTACCTGGAGTATCGGATCTTTTCTGGCCAGGGCCACTCCAATAATCAATATCGCCAGGACTACGGCAATTATCAGCAGATAGTCGGCAATCTTGAGAACCGCACGTTGCAAATGGCTGCGGGTTACCGCTGTTTCCACCAGTTGCGCCGTTTTACCATAATATGTATCTTTACCGGTAACATAGACTACCGCGTCAATCTCTCCCTGCTTCAGGATAGACCCGGAATAAACCGTATCCCCCGGCTTGTGCTCTACCGGAAGGGACTCGCCGGTGAGGGCGGACTGGTCCACCTGGACCGGGTCTCCGTCGAGTAACCTGGCATCTGCCGGTATGATATTGCCGATACGGAGACGAACGATATCACCGGGCACAAGCTCACGCGCGGGTATATCGGACCATTTGCCATCCCGCTTGGTATTGGCATGGATAGCCAGCTTATTCTTGAGCGCGGCAATAGCGTTGCCTGCCTGGAATTCCTCACGGAAGCCTACAATAGCGTTTATTATTAACAAGGCCAGAATGACGCCGAGGTCAGGCCAGTGCCGCAATACCGCCGATAGGATTGCGGCAACCAGGATCATAATGGGAATAGGCCCCCAGAAATAGGTAAGGAATTTCAGGAGCGGATTTTCCTTCTTTTCCGGGAGCTCATTGTAGCCGTACTTTTCTATTCGCTTCTGCGCCTCGGCTTTACTGAGACCATCGGGTGAAGACTGCAGGTTCTTTAACAGTTCGGCAACGGGCAAATCTTTTAACTGCCCTTGAGTCGATTTAACCTTTTTATCCTGGTCTGGTAACCTGGTTTGTTTTTCTTTACTTTGGTTGCTCATCACCATCACCTCTTTTGACTCTATCTTTTACCAGCGTCGAAAGAGCTGTCTTAATAGCTAGAGGAGCCTCCACCGATGGCTCAAAACCTTCTAAAGCGGCTAATACCGGCTGAAGTATTTCATTGATGTCTTCCTTGTCTACATCGTGGAGCACATGGTGCACGCCTTCCCGTAGCCAGAGCGAATCCGGGTGCTCGATAAGCGCCCGCAGCAAAGGAACCAGCGCCTCACGCCCTATAGAGATTAATCCTTCGGCAGCCAGCCAGCGGACATCAAACATCTTGTCCTCCAGAGCTTTTACCAGGGCCTGCACTGTCGCCGGGTCGCCAATTTGGCCCAGTGTCTTGGCGGCCTCCCAGCGTACCCATTCACTCTTACTAGCCAGCGCTTTGACCAGTGGTTTCACCCCCTGCCCACCGATAGCCACCAGGAACCTGCGTGCTCGTACACGTACCTGTCCCTCTTGGCTGCCCAGGTCAGCAACTAAGGACTTGATAGTCTCTATGCTGACTTTCTTGCTGCCGACTGGTTTATCTAGTCTTGCCTCATTTTCTGTCATAACCCACTCCTGAATCTGCTTAGTACCATAGACTGGCACAAGGGCCTAGTTTAACTATGGTTGTTTCGGTCTCACCAGCAGAAGAGGAGTGTTTCCATGGTGCAGAACCTTATCGGCAATACTGCCGTGTTCCCAGCGGCCAAATCCTGAATGCCCGTGCGTTGACATGGCTACCATTTCGGGATGAATCTCCCCTTCTGCCTTGATAATCTCCTCGTCAGCAGAACCTACTCTGACCTCATAATTTGCTTTGATACCCTGGGCTGTTAGTTTTCCACTCACGCTTTTCACGTATTTTTCAGCCGCTACCTTCAGCGGCTTTAGTTCTTCCTCGGTGTAGGGTGCTCGCAAGATGCCCTCACCACCGTAATATCCCAGTCCTGCAGCGGAAGGGTAATAATGATAAGGCGGTTCGACGACGTTAAGGAGACTTATCCTGGGCTTGAGCTTGGAAGCCAGGTTTTCAATATAGGGAAGCACCGCCTCACTCTGCTTCGACCCGTCAAGGGGGACCAGTATTTTATCCAGATGAACACTCTCAGGTACATCGGTATTGGCCCTGATGAGCAGTACCGGACTTTTTGAAGCTCTCGCAACCTTATTGGCCGTATCTCCGAGTGTCCATCGCCTGATTCCGGTTCTCCCGTGCGTAGCCATCACAATCAAGCTGATGTTCTCTTTCTCAGCATAGTCCAATATCTCCTCGGCGGGGTGGATTAACAGGCCTGGCGAACCGATAATGGCCGACTCCACCTTAACTTTCCCCCCAGGTGGTAGAGCGTGAGATTTTTTGATGTCCTGCTCTATCGTCGCCGCCATTTTACTAATGTACACTCTATGCTCAGGATTATCCGGGTCCTCGGCCGGTGTCCTCACGTTTAATAAAATAACCTCCGAACCGAGATGCTTGGCCACTTCCTCAGCATAGGGCAGGGCTATCTCAGCCAGTTCGGAACCATCAAGCGGAACTAACAACCTTTTAAACATTTTAATTGCCTCCTATTCAAAAACCTGATTATTGTTCGGGACATGGTCAGATTACTGTGGCCTCACCAGGAAAATCGGGCTGGAAACGCCATGTAAAATTTTATCGGCGATATTTCCGTACTCCCAGAGGCTAACGCCTGATGATCCGTGTGTTGCCATAACGATCAGGTTCGGATGATTATTTTGTGCGTAGTTGATAATCTCGTTAGCCGGTTTACCCATGAGTACCTCTGTTCGAACCTTGAGCCCAGCATCAGCAAGGCGTTTCTCCACCTTTACTAGATACTGCTCAGCTTCCTGCTTGAAATGGTTTATTATCCGCTTCTCATGCGCCTCCGAATCTGGTTCCGGGTAGTCGGCAGTAATGAATGGTTTTTCATAAACTCTGAGTAAAACTACGTTCACCAGTTCAGCACCACGCTGCTTCGCCAGCGCCTCCACATGGGGAAGCACCGATTCAGAGAACCTTGAGCCATCAAGCGGGACCA
>CAZPQB010000172.1:0-5067 GCA_964588605.1 uncultured Dehalococcoidaceae bacterium
GCAGGCTCTGGACCATCCTCTCCACACCGCTATGGGCAACAACGGCATGACCCGTATGAACCTCCTGGGCGCTTCTGGCAAACCTATCACCGAAGAGTACATTGAGCAGTTCGGTGAAGAAGCATATGCCGAATTTGATAAGTTTACCTACATCAAAGTGCATGGCAAAGAAGCTTATGACAAGAAGTTCGGCGATCTGGAAGCCATCGGCTGCTGGGGCACCTGGGAGCCCTGCCATAAGCTGATGCTGGGTCATGGCATAGTCGGGGTTGAAAACCTCGGCGGGGATCTGGATAAGGTTTCCGGTAAGCGCTTCAGGTTCAACTGCTTCCCGCTCCGCTGGTACATGGGCGATGGCTCCATGGCTCGCTGCGTTGCAGAAATCGACGAAGACGATCTGAATGATGTGCCCGATAGGACATACACCTACGGAGGCTGCGTCTAAAGTGAGTATATAGATGTTTGTTTACCCCGATACTTCAAAACTAAATACGGAGGATAAATGAAAAAAATCAGCATTGATGATGTCAAGCCTTATGAAGCACCCGGCCATTTTGACGTGGCTGTACTCAGACTGAGTGGTAAGGATGAAACTGGCGCTCAGAAGTTCTGGATGGGACTTTCCTATTTCCTCCCCGGCGGTGGGGCAGAATACGCCTACGAAGATTCGCCTACAGAGAAGGTATACATTGTTCTAGATGGAGAACTCACCGTGAAGACCAAGACAGAGGAATTTACTCTAGGTCCCATGGACTTACTTTACATCGCTCCCAATGAAGGTAGGGAAATCATAAACAAGACCAATAAGACCGTAACCATGCTCGTGGCTATAAATTATTAGTACCGGGGTTAACTGTGCTTTAGTTTGACTTTTCCGGGCATGGAGAAGTGTGCATCCTTATAAGAAGGAAAATTCAAGATGGTCACACCGTCTCAGGTAAGAGAACGAGGAATTATAATTAAACCGAAAGAATTTCCGGATACCATAAAATACGGTTGCCGGACCAAGTTATTGATGGCACCCTCAATGGGCTCTGCCTTGACCGGCTGCCAGGTTATCTATCACAAACCTGGAGATACTTATACGGTACATTTACATCCAGTCTCAGAAATTGTCATTGCAGTCTTTAAAGGCAGTGGAGAGGTCTTCATGGGGGATTTCTGGTATGAGGTCAGGAGAGGCGATGTTATCTACGTGCCGGAGAATGTGAAACACGGCACCAGAAACCCCGCTACCAGCTCGGAAGATTTCATTTGCTACTGCTGGCAAGTTCCGTATCTTACTAAATTTGATAGCCTTCC
This sequence comes from uncultured Dehalococcoidaceae bacterium, assembly GCA_964588605.1. GTDB lineage: Bacteria > Chloroflexota > Dehalococcoidia > Dehalococcoidales > RBG-16-60-22 > CAZLEY01. The sequence continues at coordinate 1,303 of CAZPQB010000172.1, forward strand.
GGGAGCTAAGGATGAGTTATTCGAGGGACAGGAGGGGCAGGTCATAGCTTATGATGCCCGCGGCAAATTTGACGCTCGTATTCCCTGGACGGGAGTTATCACCGACGTGGATCACGGTGCCCTCTTTACTGCCTATGACGCTGAAATGCGCTTTGTCGTCTGGCCAGGGATGGGAGCGCGAAAGATAAGCTCGCACAGAGCCATGCATCCACCCGGGGTTGAGTTCAAGGTACACATCCACCCGGGTTCAGAAGACACTGTACTCGCTTTCCAGGGATATGGACAGGGATTTTTAGTTGACCAATGGTATGAAATGGAAGAGGGAGACGTTATGTTTGCACCTCGTCCAATTAAGCACGGCACTCGCAACCCCGTAGGACGTAGCCAGGAACCTTTTATCTGTCTAGGCTCAGCCGGACCGCCTCAGATAGACTTATACACACTGGCTAAATACGTATGAAACCCGGTCAGAATTACTAAATGAGGAGGCAGCCAGCAATGCCCGGAGCACTGGAAGGTGTGAAAATAGTCAGCTTCTCCCAGGTCGTTGCCATGCCGGCAACAACTACCATTTTAGCAGATTGGGGTGCCGACGTTATTAAGGTTGAGCCACTGTGGGGCGACTGGCAGAGAAGTCTGGTGAGCTTTAATGATACCCCGCTGCTGCTAAATCTGGAAAAAGGGGAAATTGAGCTCCACTTCGAATTTTTAAACCGCAACAAAAGAAGCATCGCCATCAATTTACGGACTGAACAGGGCAGACAGATAATGTACCGGCTCCTGGATAATGCCGATGTATTTGTCGCCAATTATTCCGTAGACGTGCTGGAGCGTTTCGGCCTGGACTATCCCAGCCTTAAAGACCGGTATCCGGGGCTGATTCACTGCCTGCTTACGGGGTATGGAACAAAGGGACCAAAAGCAAGAGACCGCGGTTATGATTACGTCGCTGCCTGGTCATACGGCGGCTTGATGAGTCTGGTTACCGCTGACCCGGACAGCCCTCCCGCCATACAGCGCCCCGGTATGATGGACATGGTAGCCTCGGCACATATGGCCGCGGGAATTTGTGGGGCGTTATACTACAAGCAAAAGACAGGTAAAGGGCAGTCCCTGGAGCTTTCGCTCTACCATACAGCCGCATGGACGATAGGCCTGGATACCCAGGTCGCTCTTTTCGGCTATCCACCGAAGAAATGGGATAGGTTACGAATGCCAAATCCCATGTATAATTCATATCGGAGTAAAGACGGAAAATGGTTCATGATGGTCCACCCCAACCAGGAGTACTGGCAGCCATTCTGCAAGGCCATCGGTAAGTTGGATTGGATAGACGACCCACGTTATGCCACCATGGAAAGCAGAGAGAAAAACCGCGAGGAAATGATTGGACTGCTGGATGAACTCTTTGCTTCGAAGACCTGGGCGGAATGGGAAAAGAGTTTCCGCGAGAATGACCTCATCGTTAGCGCCAACCAGACCGTCAGCGAGATTCTTGAGGACGAACAGGCAATCGTTAATAACTTCTATACGGACATTGAACATCCTGTAACGGGTAAAGCACGGCTGCTTAACAGCCCTGTTCAATTCAGCGAGACACAGGCAAAGATAAAGAGCGTGGCGCCACCGGTCGGGGCCCATACTGAAGAGGTGCTGTTAGAGTTGGGTTATGGCTGGGAAGAGATAGAACGGCTCAAGGAGCAGGGTGCCATTGCCTAGTATTAGTCCCGGTGTTTTCAATCATTCGGGAGGACGGGGTAAATGAGACTAAAGGATAAAGCAGCACTGGTTACCGGCGCCAGCCGTGGTATCGGTGAGGCTATCGCTATGTCCTTTGCTAGGGAAGGTGCTGATGTTGTTCTCAACTGTTCAAAATCCGTAACTGAAGCTGAAAAAGTAGCTCAAGAAATAAAGACACTTGGGCGGCGTACCACGGTGATTCAGGCCGACGTGGCTGATAAAGCAGCGGTTGACGAAATGGTGAAGAAGGTTATGGCTGACTTTGGCCGGATTGACATTCTGGTAAATAACGCGGGTATGTCCGTCGTCGGTGCCTCTGCCGAACTCGAGGAGGAGCGCTGGAGAAGAGGCATAGATGTGATGTTGACTGGTGTATTCTTCTGCAGCCAGGCCGCAGGAAAAGAAATGATAAAGCAGAGGAACGGCAAAATTATAAACATTGCATCCGTAAACGGGATAGGCGCTTTCCCGGAGCGGGTATGTTACGGCAGCGCCAAGGCCGGGGTGATGCATCTTACCAGAACCTTAGGTTGCGAGTGGGCAAAATACAACATTAACGTCAATGCTATTGCCCCGGGGTATATAAAGACATACCTGGTCACAGATTTACTGGCAAAGGGGGTATATGACGAAAAAGAGCTGGCGAATAGGACACCCGCCGGCAGGCTGGGTGAATGTGAAGATGTAGCTGACGCCGCCATTTTCCTGGCCTCAGAGGAGTCCAGGTACATCGTCGGCCAGACTATTGTCGTCGATGGCGGCTGGTCGGCATATATGTACCTTGAGTCTTGGCTGGCAGACTCTAGACAAGCAGACTAAAGCCCCGAGGAATCCAGCCGAGTTAAAGTCTTAGTACTTTGGATATAGGCCTTGTTGACATTTTAAAGCTGTTGTGTTAATCTTTGTCAAACCTTTTAAATTATATTTTGAATATAATAATATTCTTGCCACTGATGAACTATACTCGAAGGAGGGTAGCTTTATGTGAGAAGTCAGACTGAGATAACAATTAGAAATAGCTTGCAGTCTCATTGAAAGGAGGAAGGTTATAATGAAAAGACTTCTTCTAGTTCTGTTTACGATTGCACTGGTGACTGGCTTAATATTTAGCGGTTGCGCTGAGCCAGAACCAGAACCAACCCCAAGCCCTACACCTACCCCAACCCCTACTCCATCTCCGGGACCAGAAATTCCCAAAGAAATTCGTATAGGCGATACCGTTTCCATTACGGGTGCCGGTGCCGGTTTTGGCCAAGCCTGGTATGGAGCGCAAGCGGCTGCCGATGATATCAACAAACTGGGTGGAGTATACGTAAGAGAATATGACGCCCAGATACCCGTCAGATATATAGTCCTTGATATGCAGACCGACATGCTGAAGGGAGCGCCCCTTGCTGAAGACCTGATTCTCAACGAAAAGGTGCACGCCATGGGAACAGTCCTGGAGCCGCCATTTTTCCGCCAGGGTATGGCAAATATGGCTGAAAAATACAAGATACCGGCTCTTCCCGGTGTTGGCCCTATCGAATCCTGGTTGGGAATAAAGGAGGCAGCCGCGTCACCCTGGACATACACCTGGCCGTATGGCTTTGCCATCGGCACGCCAACTGAGCCGGGAGATTTTCGGGAAGGCAAAGAAGGATACATGATGGTGCCCACATGGTTCGGGGCGCTGGGTGCCCGCGCTGACCAGACCAACAAGAAGGTGGCCGCCTTTGGCGCCGATGACCCGGACGGCAATGGTTGGTACAATGCCTTTACGGCACTCGCCACGGAGGCAGGTTACGATTGTTACCGTGTCGACGACCGGTTTGGCATCTTCCCCACGGGGACTACCGACTTCTCCTCTATGATACAGGAGTGGAAGGACTATGGCTGTGAAATAATGTGGGGCAATTGCATGGGGCCTGATTATGGGATACTGTTGCGGCAATGCCACACGCTGGGTTTTCAGCCCAAGATAGTTTTCGCGACAAGGGCGGCACTTTTCTATAAGGATATAGAGTCCTGGGGCGGTGACCTGCC
>CAZPQB010000173.1:0-5057 GCA_964588605.1 uncultured Dehalococcoidaceae bacterium
TAAATACTGGTTCACCAGTATTCCTCCGGTCTCTCCTATTTCAATTCCCGCTTTCCGTGCCAGTTCGACGTTAGGCCTGGCCCCGGTAGTCAGGAAGATAAGGTCTACTTCTAGCTCTCTGTCAGCAAGAATTATATGCTTCTTACCCGATCCGCTTTTTACGCTGCTGATACTGGCAGATAGAATTAGCTCGATTCCTTTCTCCTGCATCACCCGCTCGACTTTGCTGGCCATATCCTTGTCCAAACCAGCCGGCAAGATATTTTCCATCATATCCAGGAGATAGACCTTGCGGTAACCAGCGGAAACAAGAGCCAGAGTTATCTCTACCCCAATCGCTCCCGCCCCTATGACCGCCGCACTGGTGTATTTAGGAATAATTTTCTCCAAGGCCCTGCCATCGGCGATATTAGTGCTAAGGGTAAACTCGTTGTTACCATCCAGTCCGGGAATGGGAGGAATAGAGGGGACTGCCCCGGGACTCAAAACCAGCTTATCGTAATGATAGCTTTCACCGCCAGCAATAATTCGGTTTTCCTTCCGGAGGATATCAGTGACTTTCGTGTTCAAATGAACATTTATATTTTTCGTCTCGAAAAACTTGCCGGGGTAAAAAATGTCGTCCCAGCAGGCAACTCCTTTAAGCACAAAAGGCGGTTCACAGGGTGCATAACCAATCTCACTCTGGGTACTAAAGATGTCTATCCGGGCTTGTTTATCCAGCTGCCGAATCCGCCCCGAGGCGCTTCTACCGCCAGCGCCAGCTCCAACAATGCATACTTTCATTTCTCACCTCCTAACAATCCTACCAATACTCGGGATAGCCTCATCGGCTCCTTACAGTTCTTCTATATAGCCCTACCCCTCTTTGTCTTTGGTTGTGGAACTCTTCAGGATGCCATCTACCATCGTCCGGATAGTATGCTCCGGGACTGCGCCGAGGATTTCGTCAACCTGCTTACCATTAACAAAGAACATCTGCATCGGTATACTCATAATCTGGTATTTTCTGGCGGTATCTTGGTTCTCGTCCACATTTATTTTGCAAAATTTGAATTTGCCCTCATACTCCTCGGCGAGCTTGTCATATATCGGGGAAACAATCCGGCATGGACCGCACCACGGCGCCCAGAAATCGACCTCCGTGGGTATATCTGACCCGAGAACTTCCTTCTCAAAATTCTGATCCGTAACTTCTACTACTTTGCTCATACTGCCTCCTTCTTTAAATTCGTCTTTGCTTCTCCTTTAGCCTCTCGATTCTACCGGTGAGGCCATTATAATCGTAAATCCGGCATCGGGGAAATATCCTTCCCTGGGCTCTTCCGTATGGTGCACCCTTTCTGGACTCTGAAAAAGTGTCGAGATGATTTTTCCTGTCGAGAAACCTGCTTGCTCTATGAGCCTGACAACCTCACCAAAGCTGTAGAAGGTAGCAAATTTATAGAAGCGGTGCCCCTCTGCCTTTTTCGCCTGGTAAAACTGGCCCCAGGGGCTTTCCTTCAGAACCAGGCCAAGCACCAGCTTGCCGCCCGGCATCAGGATACGCTTGGCTTCTTTAAGAACCTCAAGAGGCGAATCCAGAAAGCAGAGGGTGACGATTAAAAAGGCTGTCCCGAATGATTCTTCATCAAACGGTTCCTGTTCTCCCTGGCCTGCGAAGGCGGCTATGCCCCTGCGTCTCGCCATCTTAACGAGCTTGATTGAAGGGTCAACACCGGTGCCTATTCCCAGTGCCTGGGCAAAGCGACCACTGCCGACGCCTATTTCAAGCCACGGCTTGGGCAAGGTCTGCAGGAGAGACTTAAACGCCTGCACCTCAATGAAGTAGACAAGTCTTCCCTCTTTATCAAACCAGGCATCATATTCCACGGACAGGTCATTGAAGGGCGAACCAGGGTTTTTAATTTTTATCCCCCTTATTCGTCGCGGAGTTCTATAACTATAACTGGTTGATGGTATCTTCACTACCTAAAGAGGTCTTCCCAGATTCAGTATTCTCATCCAGTAATATTTTGGAAGCGGTAAAATCCACTTCAACTACTTTACCCGGTATGACCTTTCCCTCACCCAGAAGTGTCTCCAGTTCCACCCGGCCGTCACACAGCCGCATATGCGCTATGTCCTGAAGCACCGGTTCGTTCCCCCATTTGTTTAGATAAGCCTTGGCCAGACACACTTTACACCTCCGCTCGCTCCGTAAGAGCAGCTAAGTCATGTCGTTATTGGCATACCCGCTCTCGAAAGGATGCTGCTCATGACCATTTTAACCTCCCGAGCTACCCCTTTCACCGGGATACTGCCGTCCAGACTCGAACTATAAATATCGGCGTCATAGTATACGCACCCGACTACCTCGATGTGACGCTTCTCCAATTCCGCCTTCAGTCTGATAGCTATTTCTTCTGATGGCACCTTGTTCATAACAGCCCAGACATTCTTTATGCCGATTCCTGAAGCCAGGTCATGTATCTTCTGACCAACGTTTATTGATTCCAAAGGGGGCTCGACCACGATAAGTATGCTGTCAATACTCGTATCTACGCCCCGGCCGAAATGCTCCACCCCTGCCTCCATGTCCACGATTGCCAACTCGTCTTCTTGCAAAATAAGCTTCTTTAAGAACTCGCGGCTTAACACCCCCATGGGACAGGCGCAGCCTTCTAGAGACTGGAGTATCTTACCTATGCTGACCAGCATGAGACTATCTCTCTGAAGCAGATACCGTTCGGGAATCTGGGTCAATGCAATCCTGGTCTCGCTGAGGACACTCGGCTGTCCCATTTTTTGCTTCAGACTTGTTTTACCCCCAACAAGCTCCATGAGAGGCACGGGCGGATGGTCAAAGCCTAGCATGCGGAAAAGCCCCGAATTTGATTCATCGGAATCTACCACCAGCACGTGATAGCCCCTGGCACGTGCTTCGTTCGCCAGCAAAGCGACTACGGTGCTTTTGCCGCTGCCTCCTTTGCCACAGACTGATATTTTCATCTTTTGCCAACCTTCCTTGCTTACATTGTTAGGAGTATTCTTTCTTAATTCAGACAATGGGCATGATTACCAGGTCTTTTTTGCTGTTACTATCATTACCCAATTCCTCATTGAGCTCTACCAGAAATCAGATTTTACCTGTTATCATTCTGGCGCTGCCTCTTCTTTGCTTCTTCCAGTTGAGCCTCCAAGTCTTCCAGTTGCTGCCACATTCGCGGCGGGACTGAATGAGCTGGCCACCTGGCCTTGAGGTCGGTTATTTTCTCCTCAATCTCTCTTACTTCGTCATTATTCACTTTATGACTCTCCGGTTTTTATGTCGGGGTTTCACCCGGACACAGTACCCCGTCTATAAGAAATAACCCTACTTATACATACCGTATTCTTTGGCGGCTTCCATCACGGCACGCAGGTTATCAGGGTTTCCCCTGTCCATGGTTGCCCCGCCGGTCAGTATATATCCTCCTCCCTTGGCGCATGCCTCGATAAGCTTCTTACAATGCTCCTTTACGGCTTGTGGCGTCCCGGTGCAAAGGGTCGTCACGGGTATATTGCCGGCGATACAAGCAGTGTCGCCGAGGACTTTTTTAGCCTTAGCCATATCCATATGTTCGAACCACCATATTATCGAGCTACGTGGCATATCTTTGATTATCTCGAGGCGCGGCTCGTAGTTCCCTTCGGCAAAGGGCATCGGGACCAGCCCCTGATTGACCAGCCCCAGGAGTATCTTTTTAAAAGTGGGCCAGTAGAAAGTCTCGTATTGCTTGTTGGACATGAACCCGCCTGTCCCTTTATGGAGAGGCATCACGATTATCGGGCACCCCGAGGCGTTAGCCCCGGCCACGGCCTCGTCGATGGCTATAGGCACTATCCTTTCCATCGCTTCATGAAGCTTGTCCGGCCGCTGGAACATGTCCATCATTATCCCGTTGGTCCCCCGTAGCATATCGCCTATCATGTCGAAGGGCGCCCCGGACATGCCGCCCCAGAAAGAAGGCAGCCCCGCCTCAAGCGATTGCCTGTTGACATCGCTAACGGCTTCATTCCATTTCATGGTTTCAATACCCGCCTCCACCAGCGCCTTTAGTGCGGCCTGGACCTCCGGGTCGGCATAAGCCCCAACGTAAAAAACCGGTATCCCGATAAACGCCGTCAGCTGGGGCAGCTTTTCAAAAGCCTTAAAAGCGCCGGCGGCGCGTGGGAGGAATTTCCTCAACCAGAAATCGGAAGGGTCTTTGATAAGCGCATCGTACTCCTCGGCCTTTATGTACTCTTTTTCCACGAACTGGTAAGTCTCGATGTCGTCAGCCAGTCCGTGGCCCGGCCATTTTTCCAGTTTAAAATCGATAATTTCAAGCACTCTGCCGGGTAAGACCAGTCCCGGTCCGATAAACGTGTCCATGTCCGGTCCGAATTCATGAAGAAACTTTATCCACGCGCGGCGCAGTGCGTCATAATCGTACATGGCTGTCTTCAGGTTGCTCCCCGCCAGATAAGCCGGGATATTTCCCGCCGGCAGGATAACCGGCACGCGGTCGTCTGGCTCCTCCAGCTTGATGGCCTTGATAAATCTGGTTACTCTTTCCTTATAGAGCTTCTCGGCCTCCTTGCTGGAGAATTTGATACCCGTTGGAGATAGCCAACGTTTGAATCGCTCCTCGCGCTTCTCTTCCCAGGATAAATCCGCCCATTTCTTTTCCATATTCATTTTGTGCCAACCCATCCTTTCGCCAAAGCTACCGCCGCCATGGCATTCTTACCGTAGGCGTCTGCTTTGGCATATTTCCTGATATCTTCGTCCAACTGGCCACCGCCGATCATAATCTTTACTTTATCTCTCATACCGGCGGCCTCGATAGCTTCCACTGTTTCTTTCATGGCTTCGAAGGCGGGTGTAAGAAACCCACTCAACCCCAGGATGGGAGCTCCGGTCTCTTTCATCTTGTTGACAAAAGCTTCGGCAGGAACATCAACGCCCAGGTTGTATACTTCAAAACCGTTTACATCCAGCATGAAAATAACAATATTCAGACCGATATCATGAATATCCCCGGCTACCGTGC
>CAZPQB010000174.1:0-5018 GCA_964588605.1 uncultured Dehalococcoidaceae bacterium
GCGATATCTTTTACCTAGTTGGCTTGCCACTTTCTGACCTCCTGCAAACTGGGTTATCTTATTGTTTCTGCTCCATAGGCTGGCCACAGCAGGTGATAGTACCTTCGCCTCCCTTGGTGATAATCATCTCGGCGCCGCACTTGGCGCAGCGATATCGTTTGCCTACTTGATTTGCCATCTTGCACCACCTTTTTGAGAGACTTTTTCAACAAATATTATAAGCTATTGCCCTGCCTATTGTCAAAGCTGTCACTCGCCCATGATTTGCAGCACAACCTGCCTTGACCTCGCCCGATTGTCGAAGTCGATGACGATTATCTGCTGCCAGGTGCCCAGTATCAGGCTTTTATTCTCGAAGGGCACTACCAGCGAAGGACCCAGCAGCGAGGCGCGGACGTGTGCGTGTCCGTTGCCGTCATGCCAGCGGCGGTCGTGCTGGTACGTTATGCCCTGCGGGGCGATGCGCTCCCAGAGGCTCTGGAGGTCGGCGACCAGGCCGGACTCATACTCGACTGTAGTCACGCCCGCGGTCGACCCGGCGATGAAGACCGTTACCGTCCCGCTCGTTATGTCCGCTTGAGCGACTTCCCGCGCCACCTCCGGCGTGATGTCAAGAATATCGCCGTTACCCTTGGTCTGGAGAGCTATCCGTCGCGTTGTTATCATTATATGTACCTCCTGGAATTATTATAGGAGAAAGAGGCTATTGACAAAAGCGAAGATAGGAGTATAATCAAAATCGCCCGGTATGACGTTGTACTGAATACATTTAAGGCCTGCGTAGGTGCACATATGGCAGGTTATATGCTGACTAACGAAGGGATAGCGAGGTCCCGGAAGAGAAAGACGAGCGTAAAAGCGGAAATATCCAGCCTGCAGGGCTACGAAGTGCTCGACTATCTGTATGACCACGGCACGGCCACATTGGAAGAAATCAGTGCCCATACCGGACTATCCCACGCTCAGGTGATGGAGAAGTTGATTCTATTTATGAACCATGGCCTTCTCGAGGGCTCGTCTCGCTGAGGTCCCCTGAGCTATTGACTCCGCTGGTCGTGGGTGGTGTTACATTTCGGCCAGCTTTTTCCCGAGCTCTTTGCATTCGTTCAGATTCTCCGCCGAGGGCTTTCTCTATGTCAAACCACCCCACCCCCCTCTAAGATATCTTTTCCCACCCTCCGCCCTCATTTCATCGTGCCTTGGCCCGTAGTTCTTCCCCTCCCCCGTTTCCCCCTTTGAAAAAGGGGACTAAAGGAGATTTAGTCCCCCATTGTCTAAACCTATATATCAATGCCTTCACCCAATCTGTCTCCCTCCTTCGCAAGGAGGGATTAAGGGAGAATCACCCCACCCCGTAACCCCGCCCCTATTGTGCTTAAAGAAGAGTCACTCATTTATTAGTTTAGAATAGTTCTATTAATCTTTCTCTAGAAATTCCCGCTTGTCTTAATATCGAAGATAGAGTACCCCTTGGGATTTCCTTTTTTCCGAGTGGTACAGTAACGAAATATTTCCGATTAACAAGTAAATATTTCACATAGACTTGATGGCTTCCTCGCTTCGATTTTCCTCTTAGCTGAAAGCCATCTTTTATTAAAGCTGCTATTATTTGATCACTTGAACATATTGGTAATCCGCTCATGCTGGTATGGTTACGGCTTTATGCCGTGATGAAAGAAATGGTGCTTCACAAATAACCTTATCACCTGTTTGCTTGAAACCTCTTTCCTCAAGAATTTTTAGTATTTCTCCTTCTTTTATTATTGAATCAAGATAGACGTCAATTGCGTCATCTAAAGCGATACATGCATCTTCTATAGAATCTCCACAACTCGCAATGTCAAGTTCTGGACACCAAGATGCATATTGCTCTCCTTCCTTCCTGACAAAAACAGAAATTTCGAGTGTTAGATTTTTGTCACCATTTGAGGCCATAGGTCTCCCTTCACAAAATAATGAGGGCTTTCAGAATTCGACTGGGTACATATACCGATGGGTATTTTTATTGGTCATTTCCATAACCCATCCTTACCAATATATACCACCAAATACGACCAATATAATAATCTATAATACTGTATATCACTATTAGGCGCGTCTGTCAAGTAACATATGCTCCCATATTATCCTGGGTGTTACCTTTAATTTTATTTTTGATATTTTTGTGAGTGTTTGATGTTTATCATGAGCATAGAATATGGGGTTTGGGCATTTTACGCCTGAATCCGCTACCGCCGGATTAACAGAATGTCCCCCCACCCCGTCTCCCCCTTTGAAAAAGGGGGATTAAGGGGGATTTTCTTCCTCCACCCTCCGCCCTCGTGGCATTTTCGGCTTGTTATGGCTCACTATTCAAGGCCTCAAGTATTAGCCGATGAACAAACTCTTCCATAACGTTGGCAAGTTGCCTTATATCTACAGATTTATCCGCTATCGTGCCACTGTGTAGTATCTGGCTTCGCAGATTATAGCAGTAAGAAAAAAAATCAGCCGATGGCTTTCCATCAAAATGCTCGTTGGGGATTAACTGGGAAGACAATATACGCCCGGCTTGACCAATTGATTGATATTTCAAATTTTCAATGCTACTAATAATCGAATCCCTTGTAATTTTATCTACCTTTGACCGGAGGGTCTTGGCTTTAAGTGCTACTATGAGTGTTTTTACTTGCTCAGAGCGTTTTTGAGGTTCTAAAAGTGCTTCGACCGCTGTGACAAGCGTGATGAAGCGACTGCGTGGGGATGCATCGAAGAAAGAACTTGTGTAGATTTCGCTTGCTAGCAGCTGTTTTTCGGAGGTTTTTTTAACGTTGGAATACTCACGTTGGAAGGTTTCTATTAACTTTGGCGTAGCTTTACCCACAGTTGCCTTAGGCTCGGTTTTAATGAAAATAGTATGTTCATTGTGTTCATAAACGTCAATACCATGTATATCATTCCTGACAGGGCATTTATATTGTCTTTGCATTAATGCTAAGCCTTCTTTTGTGACAACACTCAGTTGTTTCCCATCACCAAAATCTATACCTACACGTTGCTCAATAGCCCAGTAAAGAAGTGCACGTTTAGATTTTTCGGCAGCGACTCTTGCTTTATCTTCCGAGGTGTATGATTTTCCTATAATTGCCGCTTCAGCGTAATCCTTTATTGGCTTTCCAATAGCAGAACTCTTTAAATTAATACGCTCTCCCGATGACGGCGTTAGCAGTTCAATCTCTTCTGCATCTGAATTTATACGATATCCTTCTGCAAAATTAAATCGTAGTCGAAAATCATATAACGCCATTATGAATCCCCCATCTTTATCGTCTCCCCCCACTCCACCTCCCCCAAATCGAACACCGGCCCGTCTTTGCAGACCTGTTTTAATCCGTTCTTGGTTTTAATGGTGCAGCCGTAGCACACGCCCATCCCGCACCCCATCATTATCTCCAGTGAAATCTGTACGGACTTATTATATATATGGTGGTTGCCTGCCATCGTCCGGTACATCTCCACCGGCCCGCAGGCGAAAATCTGGTCGACCCCCTCGGCGTAAGCCGGTATCAGGTCGGTGGCCAGTCCTTTAAAGCCCTCGGAGCCGTCTTCGGTGGCATTGACCACATGGAAGCTGGAAGGCAGTATGCCTCCGTCGAACAGACTCTGCGGCGATGATATCGGCAGGAGATAGTCGGCGGAGCGGGCGCCCATGATAAGGGTTATCTTTTTCTTTTCCTTCAAAGTTTCGTCGGCCAGGAAGCGTAGCGGTGCGATGCCGATGCCCCCAGCCACGAGCAGCAGGTTGTTGCTTCCCGGGTCTACGCGAAAGCCGTTTCCCAGCGGACCCAGGATGTCAACAGCGTCGCCTTTCTGGTGCTGAGAAAGCCATTGCGTGCCCTTGCCGATAACCTGGAACAGCAGGGCGAGTTTACCCTCGTCTATCCGGTGGACGCTGAAGGGACGGCGCAGCAGGGTGTCTTCACCGCAGTAGACCATGACAAACTGCCCCGGCCTGGCGGCAGCGGCTATCTCCGGGGATTCCAGCCACATCAGGTAAGTCCCCGGTAAAATTTCATAATTTGAAGTAACGGGGGCGATTGTCTGCTTCATGCCGACTCCTTGTTGCGGTAGTCGGGCAGGGGCTGGACGGTAAAAACCCCGCTGGCGCTGGTAATTGCTTCGGTAGCCGCCCGCAGCGTATCCAGGGAGGTAAAATAAGGGATGCGCTTTTCGGCGGCGGCCCGGCGGATGTAGAACCCGTCCCGGTAGGGGACATTACCGCCGGTGAGGGTACTTACCACGCCGTTGATGGTGCCGTCATTGATGAGGTCGATGATATTGGGGTGTCCCTCATCCAGCTTCTTGCTCGTCATTTTCACCGGCAGGCCGGCAGCCTCAATCAGGGCGGCGGTGCCTTCGGTGGCGTAGAGCTTGCTTCCTGCCGACGCCAGTTTTCGGATGATGGGTAGTGCCTCCGCCTTGTCTCTATCGGCGATGCTGAAGAGGATATTTCCTTGGGGCGGCAGGGCCAGTCCGGCGGCCAGTATTGCCTTGGCCAGGGCGGCACTAAACGTATAGTCGATGCCCATTACTTCGCCTGTAGACTTCATTTCCGGTCCCAGATGGGTATCGACGCCTACCAGCTTGGACATGGAAAAGACCGGCGCTTTGATGGCCACCAGCTTGCTGACCGGCCACAGTCCGCTGCTGTATCCCTGTTTTATAAGGCTTTTCCCCAGCATGACCTTGGTAGCGACGTTAATCATGGGCACGCCGGTAACCTTGGAGATAAAGGGGACGGTGCGGCTGGCGCGCGGATTGACCTCCAGTACGTAAATCGACGGCGTCCGGGTGTCGCTGTCTGTCATGATGACGAACTGTATATTCATCAGCCCCTTAATCTTGAGCCCCAGCCCGAGGCGGATGGTATAGTCAACTATAGTGTCTATTTCCGTCTTGGAAAGGTTCACGCCGGGATATACCGCCATGGAGTCGCCGCTGTGCACGCCGGCGCGCTCGATGTGCTCCATGATGCCGGG
>CAZPQB010000175.1:0-1129 GCA_964588605.1 uncultured Dehalococcoidaceae bacterium
AAGTGAGGGGGGGGGGTTTAAGAGGGACGAATCTTTCCTGCGTACTCTTTCCCTTGCCCGTGAGAGATGGCGGAGAGTCTAAGAGGGGATTAGCCCCTCTTCCTGATTACTTCCCTCCCCCCGATGCAATCGGGGGGAGGGATACAGGGGATAGAGTTTAAAACACGACAAAATCCTGTGGTAAAAATAGAACTAATGTGCTAATATTCAGGTGATTATAGCCAGGGGCAGAGCATGAGGATACTGAGGATAGCCGTGGAAAATAAGAGGTGGGATCTGGTGGCTCATACCATTGTTTTAGCTACTGCCACCGTCCTCGAAAACGGGCACAAAACCGGTACCGGCAAAGAGGTTCCGGGTAGCATATTGCTGAAAACTTCAACGGCGAAGAGAACGAAAAAAGCCAGGTGAAGAGAATTTGAAAGGAAAACGAGGTGCCCCGGAAGGCAACCAGAATGCCAGGAAACACGGGTTCTATTCCAGGGTGCTCGATGAAGCCGAGCGGCTCGATTTTGAGCTGGCTACCGGCGTTGAGGGTATTGACGATGAGATTGCCCTGTTAAGGGTGAAGATAAAGTCCCTCCTCGAGCGCGACCCGGAGAATATCAAGCTTATTATGCAGGCTACCAATACCCTGGCGCGGCTGGTCAGGACCAGATATAACATCGGCAAGGAAGATAAGCAGGGACTGAAGGAGGCAATCGGCAATGTCCTCAGAGACGTCGCCCTGCCGCTCGGTATCGGCATCGGGACTACTATCAATAAATAGTGAGCCGGTATTCTTCTAACCTGCCGCCTTATTCCGCAGGATTTTATCAACCACTCACACTTTATCCCTTTCTCATTAGAAATAGTGAGTCTAAAGAGGGTGTCTAAGAGGAGTTAAGCACCGGTAATGATGGGGCATCTGAGGGGGACGATTTTCTGGTAACGGAGTGTTTAAGAGGGGCGTAGCCCCTCTTTTAAAAAACTATTTCCCCCTTTTCCTTGAAAAGGCCTTGCCCTAAAAATGGTATATCGGTGTCATTCTGAGCCCCGATAAAATCGGGACTCAGGGTGACATTTGAGGAAAGGCTCTTTCTAAGGGGAAGGGGGTTGGGGGGATGGGGTTATATAAAATCAGTGGGGA
>CAZPQB010000175.1:1139-5006 GCA_964588605.1 uncultured Dehalococcoidaceae bacterium
CCCTGAGTCCTGATTTTATCGGGGCTCAGAATGACATTTGAGGAAAGGCTCTTTTGAAGGGGATGGGTTATATAAAATCAGTGGGGAGGTGAGGTTAATAAATAGTCCTCAAATACACACATTACGTCCTTACCAGCGGGAGGTAGCGCTGGCGGTGCTGGACAGCGTTTTCCGCCGGAAAGGGCTTACCTTCTGTGTCGAGATTGCCCGCCAGGGGGGTAAGAACGAGCTATCGGCCCAGCTCGAAATGCTGCTTCTGACCCTCTATATAGCCGAGTCGCGGGACCTGATAAAGTGCTCGCCGACCTTTAAGCCGCAGACGGTAATCTCGATGACCCGGTTGAAAGACAGGCTCAACGATGCCGGCTTCGGCGGTATCTGGACAGCCGAGCTGGGTTATATTATCCGGCTGGGGAATGCCCGGGCTGTTTTCCTGTCCGCCGATGAATCGGCAAACGTCGTCGGGCACACTGCCCAGATTCTCCTTGAAATCGACGAGGCGCAGGATGTCAGCAAGGAAAAATACACCAAGGAGTTCAAGCCGATGGGGGCGACCACCAATGTGACCACCGTCCACTACGGGAAGTGGATTCTTGTATGACATTGATATTCTCTGAACTCCACACAGCCTCAACCTTCCTGGGATAGAAGCCTTTGGGCCGATGAATGCCCAGTAATGATGCCCTTCCCAGTATCGCTCTCTCAGTCCTCCCTAACTTCCTTGCTATCTCATGAGTTTTAGCGCCATTTGCATACATGTCCTTTATGCAATCTTCATCTTCTGGCGTCCAAATCTTCAGCCCTTTGGCCGCGTTGCGCATCCACTGCCGCTTCAGCTTTAGTCGGGATGCTCGCTCGCTTATCGAGCCCCAAGACCTTGTAGGAAACGCTGCAATAACGGCCTCCCTTGATGATGATGGCCACAACATCGTGAGCAATTTGTCCTCTTCAGGCTGCCAACGCTTTTCTTTGGTAAAATGAGCTGAAGGACGCTTTATCTTTATCCTTTGCTCAAGTCCCACTTTCCAAAATATCGCAGCATCGATTACAGTTTGATCGTGGCGTAGTTCCACTCTGTCTATTAGCAGCTTTAAGAGGCGATTCCTGAAACGTGAAGGGCATTTCTGCCAGTTTTCTTCAAGGTTCTCCAAGAATTCTGTAACCCTGTCTATATCTATCGGCGCACCCTTAGGTAGCGGATTTCGCTTCGATATATTCTCGAGCTCGGCCTTTGCTTCATTGATCAGGCGCCAGTAGGTCTCTTCACGCTCGGGATTCTCTAATCCCAGGTACCGTTCCAGATTGGCGATACGATTCTTTAATTCAACTTCTTTGCGACGGTTCCTGGACTCCTCCACGTTGCGTTCGCCGATTTCTTGCCTGAGCTTTTCGAGAACCGCTTGAGCGTGAGGAGTCAAGTCAAGGCAATTCAGTACCTCCCTGGTCAGTGGCTTGGTCAATATGTGGTCCTCAACATACAGGCATCGCGCTCCTTGGGCCATCTTGTAATCATAATTGCAGGCCCATTGCTTTCTGCTGTTGTTTGCGGATAGCTGCCGAGGCTCGTCATGGTTGTAACAGTATAGGAGTTCGGACCACTCCATTGGCTCACTATAAACTGCCCTCCCTCTGGGTTTGTTGGTTAAGGCTATTTCATAGGCTCGCAAAAACAGGTCTGTCGGTACGATAGCGGGATGGTTATCCTTGATGAGAATGTCTTTGTATTCCCAGATACCGATCAGCTTTATATTTGTGGCGAGACCTCTCAGGGTGTGCGACGTAATCCGGTAACCGTTGTCGTTTCTAAGGTACTGCCTCAGCGCTGACCTAGTCTCCATATACTTCAAGGACTCTGGGAAGAAGGGGAATGCCACTCCTTTCTCATTTAGAATAAGCGCCGCTCGGTGCAGAGATTGTTGTTTGACGACCTCTTCGAGTATTTGAACGACGATTGTCTGGTGTGGAGGGTATGGCTCCCATTTCCCCAAGATGTAAGAGCCGTCTCTTCTCTGTCCCTCGATAGTGACAGTATAACCTGGGGATACAGGATTACCAACATGCCTGCCCTCCGTCGCTTTGGATATCCGTCGCCGACCCAGCCTGATTCCCATTTTTTTCATTTCTTCGGCCGAGTCTTCAATATCGTCGGCAAGGTAATCCCAATCACGCGGCACAGCCGGGTTGTAAACGCCTTCCGGAGTCCTGATGCGACACTTCTGTTGCTTGAGAAGCCTGAGTAGCTTGTAGCCGAGCACCCGGTCCCGGTCGCGGGAAAGACGGCTCATTCCTTCGGTAAGATAGACGGCGCCTATTTCCCCGGTTTCTACTCCCTCCCATAAAGTTCTTAAGCCAGGCCGCTTGTCTTCACCCAACGATCCAGACAGTCCCAGGTCGCTGCAGTCGATGGTGATATCGCCGTCCTCCATCGTCCGGGATACCTCTTCGCCATTTTGAATGGAATCAAGCCAATTGCCGACGGCATCGGCCTCGATATCCGATTGATACCCATCTTTTTTGGCGATGGCGACCAGTTTTGCCACCTCATGAATTGATTCACGGCTGTCCTTGATCTGCCCCTGGGTTGACACGCGACCGTAGATAAAGGCCTTCTTATGAGGCAGGCTCCTCAGGTCTTCCTCAGTAGGCACAGACCGGGACATCTTGATACTGTGGATTAGCTCCTCAAGCTCCATGGGTCTGTCCCTCCTTTATCATATCCGCCAGTGTTTCTGCCAAACCTTCCGAAAGTGGCGGAGTAACTGCCACCACCTTGTAGCTCTCATTGAAGCCCAGGGTAAATTGCTCCACGTAATTAGCCCATTCCGACCATTGCTGGTAGGTTTCAATACAATGACTCACAGCATTTGCTTTCGCCATGTCGTTGTTCAAAATAGCGGTGGTGTATCGCCGGATAAGACCGGGAGGATTGTCTGGGTCGCATTCCAGAGCCGTTGCTATGTCTCGCAGCACATCCCTACCGTTTGGGACGAAAGGAGCAAAGGCTATAACAACAAAACCGCGGAAGATAATCCCCAGCTCGATGGAGAGTTTTCCTTGCTTATGCTTCCGAATTACCTGGTCAATCGATTCGACCGCCGCCATGATGATATCCTTGACAATCGATAGAAGGGGCCAGTCGATGCAAGCTTCCTTCCATATTGGAGAATACAAACTGCCATCATATTCGGGTACATCTCCTTGTACATTTTGTAGCAAGTCGAGGAAAAGGGAGGATTCGATGATTCTGGAATGTCCCAGTCCGTCAACAACCACCGCGAAGCTTCGCTCGGGAAGAAGACATGTTGAGACCCCGCTATACTCCTTCAAATGTGGATATCCTGATTTTAGTAATTCTGTCACTGTGCGTATCTTCATCTCTGCCTCCCTAAGTGACCGCTCTCTTGCTTCGCTTCCTGGCAGGCTTCCCTTCACTCTCCTCCACCGAGCCGACCCCCAGCATACTAAAGAGAGCGGGCAGGTTGCGCCACAGGTTATGCAGGAGCAGCTTAACTGCCTCCTGGTTTTCTCCTGCAAACTCCAGATGGAGGGCGTTTCCCTCTGCATCCAGAGTTATCTTAGCCTGGATTCCCTTCATTACCTTCGAATATGTCTCCACCATCTCTTCCGATATGTTCTCCATCTTGGTGGGTTGCTTGGGCTCAATCCTGATTGCCCCGTCCGCGACGGTCAAATTTACCTCATCACCCTTGCCGAGGTTCCACTGCTCAATTATCTCATTGGGCACACCGACGAACAGGCTACCTCCAGACTTCATTAGCTTCTTACTAACCGAATATTTCGATGCTTCAGTCATAATCCACTCCAACATTATCTATATCACCTGTCTATATCATACCTCTCTTTTAC
>CAZPQB010000176.1:0-4978 GCA_964588605.1 uncultured Dehalococcoidaceae bacterium
CGATCTCCACCGTGACAGGGTGGCATGTTAGACCGCTACACCACGGGGCCATTCTTATTTATAAGCTGGTTAACAGCTGGAATGCTGCGGTGAGTCTGTATTCTATTTAATTCAAGTCTATCAAAGGCAGGATACCCTGTCAAGAAAGCTTTCCTTATTGACTTTATGTTGTTTGTGCTACTGGATTATGGTATAATAGCGTGAAATTCGCTGAGGAATAAGATAGTGCCCAGGAAAAAACAGGCAGCAGCCGTAGAAGACAAGAGACTACATGATTACGAACTGGTGTTCATTGTCAGTCCCGAGTTAAGCGATGAGTCTTTGGAGAGTAAAATAGAAGGTATCAGCCAGTTTATTACCGGTAATAATGGCGTTATCGCCGAGATGGAAAAATGGGGCAAGAAGAAACTGGCCTATCCCATAGCACACTTCCTGGAAGGTTACTATGTATTGGCCAGATTCAAAATCAGCCCGGCGCGCTGTAAAGAACTGGAAGCGAACCTGAAAATATCTGAAGAGGTTCTGAGACACCTGCTGATAAAAGTAAGCGGTTAGATTTTTAGATAGTCCGGCTCCTGAGACGAATTGGGGAGGTGAAGAGACAATGCCCAGTTTGAACAAATTGACAATTATTGGTAATGTCGGCAATGAACCGGAGATGCGTTTCACTCCAAATGGCAAGCCGGTAACCTCTTTTTCTGTCGCCACTAACTGGCTGTATACGTCATCTGAGGGCGAGCGGCGTCAGGAGACCGAGTGGTTTAATGTTGTAGCCTGGAACAGGTTAGCCGAACAATGCAATCAGTTTCTGGCTAAAGGCCGCTTGGTATATGCAGAGGGCAGGATACACACTCGCAACTGGGAAGGACAGGATGGACAGCCGCATTCTAAAATCGAAGTGATTGCCAGCCGAGTCATATTCCTGGAGAGGCGGGGCACATCAGTGCTTCCGGACGACAAGATTGAGGATAGGATAGATGAAAGCGTAATTGCCGAATTAGAACCGGAGGACCTGCCGTTTTAGCCGCTGACAGGAATACGTAATATTATTAGTTATAGAGGACAGGATGGTACAGACTAGAGATACCAGGTTCAGAAGACCGGGACGGTCGAAATATGTACCCAAGCGCAGGGTTTGTTTCTTTTGTCGGGATAAGATTGAAGATATAGACTATAAAGACCCGGCTTTGTTACGACCCTATATATCTGACAGAGGTAAAATTGCGCCTCGTCGTAAAAGCGGTGCCTGCGCCAAGCACCAGCGCCGTCTGGCATTAGCCATTAAGAGGGCGCGGCACCTGGCTTTATTGCCGTATATAGCGGAGCATATACGCAAGACGGGGAGCGTTGGTATAAAAAGCTAGTTAAGCCGTATCGGCGTCTATTTCGCTTTCCTGTATTATCCAGGGGAGAATGATTTATTGTTAATAGGGAGATAAAGTGCCAAAAAGAACCTACCAACCGAAGCGTATTCCCAGGAAGCGGGAGCACGGCTTTCGGGCTAGAATGAGCACGCGGGGCGGCCGGGATGTCTTGAAATCAAGGCGACTAAAAGGTCGAAAGAAACTGACGGTTGTGTGAAAATAACCTAGCATGGCTGAGTGTGGATGCCGTGAGGGGAGAGCAATATCTCAACAGGAAAGCACAATACCAATCGGTTCATGATAAAGGTAGTTCATGGGCGAGTAAGGAGATAGTCATCAGGGTCTTACCCAATGGCCTTGATGTCTCAAGATACGGCTTCGCGGTTGGCCGGCGTGTCGGCAAAGCCGTCGTTAGAAATAGGGTAAAACGCAGACTGCGTGAAATATTAAGGCAGACACCGCTGCCACCGGGACATGATATTGTCATTATCGCTCGTGCTTCGGCGGCAAAGGCAGATTACTCTCGTCTGGTGAAGTCGGTCGAGAGTGTGTTACTTAAAGCCGGTCTTTTAGTGGGGGAGTATGAAGGGGTTAGCCCTGGAACTGATTAAATTATATCAGGTAACGCTATCGCAGGTTATCCCGCCATCATGTCGTTTCACGCCAACTTGCTCACAGTATACCTACGAGGCTATCTCCAAGTTTGGAATATTTAAAGGGATAATTTTAGGTGCCAGGCGTATCGCACGCTGCCATCCCTTGAATCCGGGTGGTTATGACCCGGTGCCGTAAGGGATGGGCGTGTTTATGATACAGGTCCGTACTTTTAATAAATTTCACGCTTAAATGATAATACCAGGGGTGATTACTTTGTTAAGTAGAAGGCGGTATACGGTACTTTATCGACCTCATATTGAGGAGGGTGTCTAGGTGGCTCTCCAGCGGGGTAAAAGGCGTTTCGGCAGGATATGGCTCATGTTGGTTATGCTTCTTCTCATTGGACTGGTGGGCTTTAGCTGCGTTCGGGGTCTGGCGCCTGTCGGGTGGTCGGGTGGAGCCGTGTCCGATGGCGTGTTATACGTGGGTTCCAAGGAAGGCAGGCTGGTCGCCATTGGCCTCGATGACGGTAGTCGGCACTTCACTGAGCCGCTCAAGGCATCCGGCCAGGGGGGCGGATTATTCGGTTGTTCGTCGGCATACGGGGGTGGCTGCGGAGGTGGTTCTTCAGGCGTGGCCATATATGGAACGCCGGTGGTTTCGGGGGACAGGGTATATATTGCCGGCTACAACGGCAAGGTTTATTCCTATGATTACATCTCACTCCAGATGGATGACGTCTATCCCCCCGAGGGCTATCTTGAACCCATCGTTGGCGGCATTGTCATGGACCAGGGCATGTTGTATTTCGGCGCTTCCGACGGGAAGTTTTATGCCCTGGATACGGATAACCTCATCTGGAAATGGGAATTCGAGACCGGGGATAAAATCTGGGCGACCCCGACTATAAGTGACGGTACGGTATATATCGGCTCTTTTGACAAGAAGCTTTACGCCCTGGATGCTGCCGATGGCCGTAAAAAATGGGAGTTCGAGACGGAGGGTGCCATCGTCGCCACGCCTTTGGTCAGCGACGGTACGGTATATATCGGCTCTTTTGATAGGCATATGTATGCCATAAACGCTTATGATGGCAGCCTGAAATGGAAATTCATGGCGGAAAACTGGTTCTGGGCCAGACTTCTAATCTATAACGGTACTCTTTATGCCCCCTGCCTTGATGATAAGGTATATGCCCTCAGGGCGGATACCGGAGATAAGTTGACTGAGTTTGACCTGGGAAGTCCGGTATCATCTTCGCCGGTTTTATTTGAGAGCAAAGTTATCGTTGCTTCGAGAAAAGGCGTGGTGTATTCTATCGATACCGTTAACAACAGGGTCAAACAGCTTGTCGAAATAGACAAAGAGATATATGGTCCGCTCTGTATCAGTGATGGCACTGTTTATGTTCATACCCCGGACCTGACGCTGTATCGGATAGATGCCACTACCGGTGCCGTAGGGACTGTCTCTTTAAAGAGCGGTGAATGAGGTAGATTTCATTGAATCCATGGGAATTAATAATTCAGCAGCCGGTAATTAATGTCCTTATTGTCATGTCGCATTACCTGGCCGATAATTTTGGACTGGCTACTATCGCCCTCACCATTATTGTCAATCTCCTGATGCTTAAGTTGACATTGAATCAGATTAGTTCCACCAAGGCGATGCAGGATCTCCAACCCAGGCTGGCTGAGCTCCAGAAAAAGTACGGCAAGGACCGGCAGAAGCTCGCTCAGGAGCAGATGAGGATGTACAAGGAGTCAGGCGTCAAGCCGGCCGGGTGCGCCATCACGTTGATTATCCAGATGCCTGTCTGGATTGCCCTCTATCAGTCAATCATGCTTACCCTGGCCATAGCCCCGGAAGGCCTGCTGAATCTGTCGAAATATCTGTATTCCTGGCCGATATTATACGAAACTTTGCCTCTGAGCCGCAGTTTCCTCGGACTTGACCTGGCGGAACCCAATTTTATTATGGCCATCCTGGTCGGGGCTACCATGTGGTTACAGCAGAAGATGTCCATGACCACCCCCACCGACCCCAAGCAGGCGCAGCAGAGCCAGATGATGCTCTGGATGATGCCGATGATGTTTACTTTGCTGGCGCTGTCGTTTCCCAGCGGCCTCGCCCTTTTCTGGGTGACTTCCAGTGTCTTCAGGATTATCCTGCAATACCGCATTAGCGGTTGGGCAGGTCTCCGCCGGAGATCCGGTCAGGAGGCTGAAAAAGAGAAAAAGTATGTGAAGCTTATTTCTTCGGAAGAACAAAAATCGGTAGACGATGTTGGCGCCGATATTGTCATCACGGATAAACAGCAGAAGCCCAGCAAGATGCGCTATCTGCCGGGCAAAGACAGAGCTCAGCGCCGACGTAAAAAATAGGCACGATGTCATATCCATGCCACTATGATAGGACCGTCGGCAGGAAGAGGTTATCATGAATATGAATAATTCATATGCACAGGACGAGATATTTGAGTCAGCGAAAAATATGCTGGAGACGCTTCTGGACCTGATGGATGTAGAAGCCTCCGTTACCCTTTCCGATGAGTTCACGGTTAATAATGAAGATGGCACTACCTCTTCGGTGGGTCTCAATATTGAGGGCGAGGACCTGGGTATTCTCATCGGACGCCGTGGCCAGACAATGGCTTCTCTGCAGCATATTGTCCGCATTATCATGGCTCACAAGATGCAGGTAAGGGTGCCCATAGTGCTGGATGTGGAAGGCTATAAGCAGCGCCGCTGTGAAGGACTGCGCGCGTTGGCCCTGAGACTGGCGGAGCAGGTACATACCAGGAAAGCCCCCTTTACCATGGAACCGATGTCGGCCTTTGATAGACGCGTTATTCATCTTGCCCTGGCTGACCATCCTGATGTTACCACCGAGAGCATTGGCTTCGGCGAGAGCCGCAAAGTGGTTATCACCCCCAAGCATATCTAGGCCGGTTCTGGCTGCGTTTGGTGGAGGGCTTTACTTTATCCCCCTCCCCCCACATCTCATCTTTTCCCACC
>CAZPQB010000177.1:0-4975 GCA_964588605.1 uncultured Dehalococcoidaceae bacterium
CCTTGCCACTATGTTACCAAAAAGCCTCACCTGAGTCGAGTTCGGCAACAGTCCCAGATATAGTCTTTCTGCACTTTGCTCGATCACTCATTAACTGTGTTCAAGTCTACCTCCGTTAAGAATGGGATTATATGGGTCGGATTATCAGTCCCCCTCCCTTGGAAAGGGAGGGGGAAGAAATTGAAAGAGGGGCTGGCGCCCCTCTTCGCAGGCTACTCCCTGTGGGGTGGTGGGCATTAGTTTACGGAACATGTGTTAAAAGCCACGGGGGCGGGTGGGTGGGAATAGATATCAAAGAAAGTAAGCTTGCGCCTCCTTAAACACCCAATGCTATTTCTTAAATCCCTCTTTCTTGAGAGTCTCAGCCTTGTCCGTCTTCTCCCAGGGCAGGTCAAGGTCGTCGCGGCCGAAGTGCCCGTAGGCGGCAAGCTGACGGTAGATAGGGCGGCGCAGGTTAAAGTTCTGGATAATAGCCCCGGGGCGCAGGTCGAAGTGTTTGTTAATCAGGTCCTTGATCAACTGATTATCAACCTTGCCGGTGCCGAAAGTCTCGATAGATACCGAGAGCGGATGAGCCTTGCCGATAACGTAGGCGACCTGTATCTCAAAACGGTCGGCCAGTCCCGCCGCCACCACGTTCTTGGCGATATACCGGGCCATGTAAGACGCCGAGCGGTCGACCTTGGTCGGGTCTTTGCCGGAGAAGGCCCCGCCGCCGTGCCGGGCGACACCGCCGTAGGTATCAACTATAATTTTCCGCCCGGTAAAACCCGTGTCCGATACCGGGCCGCCAATGACGAACCTGCCGGTACCATTGACATAGTACTTGACGTTATCATCCATCAATGAAGCCGGGATTACCTTTTTAATGACATGCTCTATAACGTCCTTTTCAATCCGGTCAAGTCCGACATTGTCGTCATGCTGGGCGCCGATAACGACATTTACGACCCGTTTGGGAATACCACTTTTGTATTCAACCGTTACCTGCGATTTACCGTCGGGCCGGAGGTATTTAAGTGTCCCGTCCTTCCTGACCTGCGCCAGACGTTTGCACAGTTTGTGCGCCAGGGATATGGGCAGAGGCATTAGCTCCGGTGTCTCGTCGCAGGCAAAGCCGACCATCATGCCCTGGTCGCCGGCACCGATTTCATCAAGATGACTAACCCCCTCACTTTCTTTGACCTCCAGCGATTTACTGACACCCTGGTCGATATCGACGGATTGAGGCTTGATGGACACCATTACCCCCACCGACTGATAGTCGAACCCATATTCCGGTTTGGTGTAGCCGATGTCACGAATCACGCTTTTCACTATCTGCGGTACTTCAACATAGCAGCTGGTGGTAATCTCCCCCATAACGATAACCAGGCCGGTAGTGGTGGCGACTTCACAGGCAACCCTGCCGTAAGGGTCTTTCTCCATAATGGTATCCAGAATGGCGTCCGATATCTGGTCGCACATTTTGTCCGGGTGCCCTTCGGTAACTGATTCCGATGTCAGCATATAACTGGGTGAAGTAGCAAAGCTATTAGGCATCTTTTCCCTCCGTTTCTATAAAGACAGCTGAATATCTACGTCCCTTCCTCCCAGCTTGCCAGATACTTCTGCTGCTCAGCCGTCAGGCTATCAATTTCCACACCCATCGCCCGGAGTTTTAACCTGGCTACCTCTTTATCAATCTCCTCGGGCACCGGGTGTACTTTAATCTCCAGCTTACCTTTATTCTTCACCATGAACTCGGCGCACAGCGCCTGGTTGGCGAAGCTCATATCCATAACACTGGCCGGATGTCCCTCGGCGGCAGCCAGGTTTATCAGCCTGCCTTCGGCCAGCAGGTAAAGGCTACGTCCATCAGGGAAAGCATACTCCTCAACAAAGTCCCTGATGGTGCGTTTGCTTTTCGCCATTTCTTCCAGAGCCGGGATATTTATCTCTGCGTTGAAGTGTCCGCTGTTGGCCAGAATAGCACCATCCTTCATCACCTGGAAATGAGCTTTATCGATAACATTCTTGTCACCGCTAACGGTGATGAAGATATCCCCTACCCTGGCAGCCTCCAGCAGGGGCATGACCTGAAAGCCGTCCATGACTGCCTCCAGGGCACGTACCGGCTCAACTTCAACGACGATAACTTGAGCTCCAAGTCCTTTAGCCCTCATGGTAACGCCGCGTCCACACCAGCCGTAACCGCAGACCACCACCTTTTTCCCCGCCCACAAAATATTGGTAGCACGGGTAATGCCGTCTATAGTGCTCTGGCCCGTTCCGTAGCGATTATCAAAAAAGTGCTTGGTCTGGGCATCGTTTATGGCGATTATGGGATACTTCAACTGGCCATCGTTATGCATGCTGCGCAGGCGGATGATGCCGGTTGTGGTTTCCTCGGCACCGCCGATGACATTGTCAATCAGCTCACTTCTCCTGGTGTGAATGGTGCTGACAAGGTCAGCACCATCATCAATCGTAAGGTGAGGTTTATTGTCCAGAGCGGTATTAATATGCTTATAGTAGGTAGTCTCATCCTCACCCTTGATAGCGTTGGTAGGAATTCCGTAGTCCACCAGTGCGGCGGCCACATCATCCTGGGTGCTGAGCGGATTGGAGGCGCACAGAATAGTATCGGCTCCCCCGGCCTTCAGTGTCAGCGCCAGATTGGCCGTCTCCGTGGTGATATGGAGACAACCCGAGATGCGGATACCCTGCAGCGGTTTCTCCGCCGTAAATCGTTCTCTGATGAGCCTGACCACCGGCATCTCCCGATACGCCCACTCGATACGCCGCCTGCCAGTTTCGGCCAGCGACATGTCTTTAACATCATAATTTTTGGGAGTCATGATTACTCCTTAGATATTATATATATTTGCCTCACATGATACATCAGATTAGATGAAAATACAAACTACTTTTTTGGACTGTTGTCCCCAAGATTATAAGAATGAAAAGCCTGATGCCGCACCCATATTCGCTTATGGACTAATTTGAACATGCTACATTACATGATACAATATAGGGGTAAATTACTCAAGCTACAATTTCGGACATTTGGCACTTTTCCCTTATGGAGGAGATGTAAAACCCATACTCCCCAGAGTACAAAATTCGCATTAGGCGATTCCCCAGTCCTGATAGCCCTGCTTGATAATTGCCGCGTATTCTTTTGAAGGCAAAGATTCTTCCAGTTGCCCGGACTTGACGTAGGTAACCGCCTGAAAGGGTTGGTTATCCTCGTCAAAGACGGTAACATTCAGTCTTGTATAGCCGGGTTCATATTTGTCCAGGTGCCTCAGGCATATCTCGGTTACCTCATATAAGGCACCACGCACCTTCTCACCCCGGAACGATTTGATAGCTGCCTTGCCACCCCGCCACTCCCGGGACCAGCCGGTAAATATCAGCTTGTAATGGGGCAGGGTAGCTATGAATTTAGGCTGGCTGTCCCCACAGCGGGCCTGCATCTGTTTTTTACTCAGGTTACTGGCATAGGCGAAGTAATACACGCACACACCTTAAAAACATCATTATTCGATTTTCTCCATATCTTCACCGCAGCAGACGAGAGTGCCCCCGCCGACTTTGGTGACTTCCACCTCATTGCCGCATATATTACAGCGGTACTTCTCACCAACTTTCTTAACAGCCATTCTCTTACCTCCTTTAGTCCCCCTGACCGGGGGACGGTCTGGCTACTTCTCAACAACCGGGCTCACCCGGGTGCCCGCAACAGCTCTGTCTCTTCCATATCTTAATGAGGTTATTGCGGAAAACGAGATACAGCTTCCTATGTAGAGGCATCGGCGCCGACATATTGGTGAAGAAAGAACGCAAGTTTGGCATTTGTCTTCATGTCCATATTTCATATAGAATATATATAGTACATAAATTATACTGCAACTGGAATTTTAATAGAAATTTATCAAAAGCCACGACTACCCTCTTATTGACATCTCGTGACAATATGTATACCATGTTTAGGCAATATGTGTAAAAAGAGCCAAACCACACAAAACGGGTAAAGGAGAGGTATTATCGTTATATGAAGGTGTGTTGGTGGAAGACACTCACCTTATCCAGAGAAACCGTCAGGTAATGGTGAACAACCATGACCAGTTTGCTAGCTGTCATTCTAGCAGGAGGTATGGGCGAGCGCTTGAGTATACTATCTCAGGCACGCGCTAAACCAGCCGTTCCCTTCGCCGGCAAGTACCGCATCATTGATTTTACACTCAGTAATTGTGTCAATTCGGGGATTTACAATATCCTTGTTCTCACACAGTATCAACCGGTCTCCCTTACCGAGCATATAGGCATCGGGGCGCCCTGGGGGCTGGTGCCTCCAGACAGGGGTATCCGGCTGCTGCAGCCTTACCTGGCACGTGACGAAGGCCGGGACTGGTACAAGGGAACCGCCGATGCGGTGTACCAGAACCTTAACCGCATTGAAGCCGAAGATGTTGATAGAGTCCTGGTGCTCAGCGGCGACCACGTCTACAAGATGGACTATTCTCCAATGCTTGATTTCCACCGAGATAATAAGGCCGATGTTACCCTGGCAGTCACCCGCATGCCCGAAGAGGAACTACACCGGTTCGGCACGGTTGTGGTGAATGAAGCGGGGCAGGTAACCCGCTTTCGGGAGAAGGTCAAGCACCCGGAAAGCAATCTTGTCTCCATGGGTGTTTACGTCTTCAATAGGAAAATCCTGCGGGAGTGGCTGGAGGGAAGGACAGGGCACGACTTCGGCAGGAATATTTTCCCCAGGATGGTTGACAAAGGAAGAATATTCGCTTTCACTTATGAGGGGTACTGGCGTGATATCGGCACCGTGGATAGCTACTGGCAGTCCAACATGGAGATACTGGGGATGTCTCAAGCCTTCCTATCGGATATAGACTGGCCTTTATATACCAGAGAAGTCGATAGCCCGCCTACCAAGATTTGCTACACCGCCACCGTAACCAATTGCCTTTTG
>CAZPQB010000178.1:0-4890 GCA_964588605.1 uncultured Dehalococcoidaceae bacterium
GTATGTGGCATACCGGGAAATCCGGGTAGTATTCCGTCTTCGGGTCGTAGCCGGCCGGCCGCGGCCATTGGTAGGGGATGGTCTTTATTCCGGCCGCGTCGGTCATGTCCATCAGCCAGTCCATGATCTCCCCGCTCCGGTCGGCCCACACCCGATATAGCCTCTGGTCGGGCTTGTTGGCTCCCCACCGCATGAGTTGCCGGCATATTTCGTCTTTATCGAGAATGATTCCCAGTTTTTTCTGTAATCTGCTGTCAATAGCGCCAATCATCCCGCCACCCCACCGGTAAGTGATGTGCTTATCAATCTGTATAACCTTGGCGCCTGCTTCGGCGGCCGATAACGCCGCAGCCTTCCCCGATGTCCCCGCGCCCACCACCACTACATCTGTGTTGTAGGTTTCCGTAATGTCTGCCGCCGGAATCGGTTGTTGTGGCACCACGAATTTCCTCTTGTCCTTTTTGTGTTCTTCCACTGGTTCAGTCCTCCTGAAATTCCAGCAATTTTGGGAGAATATCTTCCTGAATTGGTATATGATGGTTCCGCGAGTCCGGCGGCCATGCCTGGTTGTACACTTTCCGCTGCCGCCTAACTAATATACACGTTTCACCTGATTGATTGCAAAATTGCCTGTATTTTAACCATCATGCAATCTTTTGTTTTTCAGTGAAAACTGCTATTTACCGCTGTCCCCTGTTACTGGCCAAGCAGCCCCTTGCCTTCCGATAGTCGCACGGCTATTTTTATGGCTTCTTCAAGGCTCTGAGCGTCGGCAATGTCTTTGCCGGCGATATCAAAAGCGGTGCCGTGGTCGACGGACGTGCGTATGAAAGGCAGTCCCATGGCGATGCTTACGCTTTTTTCAAAGCCGTACACCTTTATCGGTATGTGTCCCTGGTCGTGGTACATGGCGAGGACGGTATCGAATTCTCCCGCGATGGCCCGGTTAAAGACCGTATCGGCCGGGAAAGGCCCCCGGGCGTCTATCCCTGACTCCTGGGCTTCCTTTATCGCCGGCGTAATCTGCTCTGTCTCTTCCGAGCCGAACAGGCCTCCTTCGCCGCCATGTGGATTGAGAGCAGCGACAGCGATGCGGGGATGGCTGGTTCCCCACTGTCGGAAGGAATCATGGGTCAATCTCAGCCTGGCCATGACTCTCTCTCTGGTCACCAGTTCGCAGGCATCTTTCAGTGGATAATGGGTGGTCAGATGGACTACCCGCAACGGACCGGATACCAGCATGGTGGCGTATTCGGTAGCGTGGGTAAGGCGCGCCAGGAATTCTAAATGCCCCACCTCCCCGTACCCCGCCTGTGCGGTCGCTTCTTTATTAATCGGCGCCGTCACTATGGCTTTGACACGCCCCTGCAGGGCCATCTGGGCGACTTCGGTAACATATTCCATGGCTGCCCTGCCGCAGGCTTGGCATACCTTACCCGTAATAACATCCTTTATGTCGAGATTGTGCAGGTCAATGAGGTCAATCGTGCCGAAATCACCTTTTGCCTCGTCCGGCATCCTGGCCGGTCTTAGCTTCAGCGGACTGCTCAGCGACTTTATAACCTCGGACATGATTCTGCCTTCGCCGACCACTAACGGACGGCACGTATCATAGATGTTCTTTGACTGTAAAGCCTTGACGATGATTTCCGGCCCGATGCCGGCGGCGTCTCCCATGGTTATAGCTATCACTGGTTTCTGTTTATTATTCATCTCATTCGTGCTCCCCGTTACTGCTATAATATCATAAAGACATATTTAATGGTGCATTAACTTGCGTTCTCAACGGAATACCTCGTGTTGACATTTCTCAATCGGGATGGTCATAATATTTAAGCTGTTTTATCGCCTTTTTCCCAACAGCCTGTCTGCAAATGCCAATTTCTTAGTAAAGGAGTAGCCAATGAGTGAGAAGATGGTTGAACTGGAGTTGCTTAACCCGCGGGGCCTGATTGAGTCCCGGCCGGTTTTCGTGCCGGCGCCTCGTGTCAGGGATTTAGCGGGCAAGAGGGTCGGACTTTACTGGAACAGCAAACCGGGTCTGGATAACTTCTATACCGTGTTCGAGGAACTGCTGAAAAAGAGGTATCCCACGGCGACAACCGCGCTGCTGAAGGGTGCCTTCGAAATCAGGGACGATGATGCCGATGCCTGGGTGAAGGAAATCGATACCTTCGTCTACGCTGTGGGCGACTGAGGGTCGTGCACATTTGTCGGCGTGGCCGGCACCGTTAAGTTAGAGAAGCTCGGCAAACCCGGGGTATTTATCAACTGCGATACCTTTGAGGAAGACGCCAGCTCAGCCTCGATGGATAACGCCATGCCCACGGTGCGTCGCTGCAGGATAAGCTCCGCGGAATTTTACAAGCTCCGGGGGAGCGTTGAGACCATCAGGCCGCTGGTTGAGGCTGTCTTTGACGACCTAATCAATGCGTTGACCTCCCCCCTGACGCCGGATGAGCAAAATCCCCCCGCCCGGAAGGTGGAGCCGGAGGAACCGGCGCCGATTACCATTACCGGGGAGTCGTATCTTGAAACCGCCGAGGCGTTCAACCAGTTATTCCTTGATAATCGCTGGGGCGATGGCCTGCCCATGGTACCCCCCACCCCGGAGCGCGTCAGGTGGATGCTGTCGGGAACGAAGCGTTCTCCGCAGGAAGCCATCGGCAAGGTCAATCCGAAACAGGGCGTCGCCACGATTGAAAAGATTGCCATTAATGCGGTGATGGCTGGGGCCAGGCCGGAATACCTTCCGGTAATTATCGCCGCCATGGAAGCCCTTACCGACAAGGACTACGACGACCTGCATGTCCTGGCTTCGGCGGGCTCTTTCACCCTCCTCATTGTGGTGGGAGGGCCCATTGCCAGGGAAATTAAAATGGAGTCCGGCATAGGTTTTCTGGGTCATGGCTGGCGACCAAATAATACCATCGGTCGTGCCGTGAGGCTGGCGACGCTCAACATCGGTCAGACCTGGCCGGCTATGAACGATATGGCGCTGACCGGCCGTATCTCGCCGCATACCTTTTACACCTTCGCCGAAAATGCTGACCTCAGTCCCTGGGCGCCCTACCACACGACTCAAGGCTTTAGGGCGGAAGATAGCTGCGTGACCGTGGCCACAACCTACGGTTTCGGTCCCATACAGAACTTCTACGGCGGTATGATAGGAACCTGGACGGCCAAAGAAATTCTGGACAACATGGTCAATGACCTGATAAGGAGAGACCGCCGGACGTTATTCATGTGGGGGAGTAAGGGCGTGGGGCCGGTGCTGGGCTCCGGGGGAGGCGCGCATAATCACATGATTATCCTCTTCCCGGAACTGGTTGCAGAGCTTAAGAAAATGGGCTTTGACCAGGAAAGCCTGAAGCAGGAAGTCTATAAGCGGGCGGCGGTGAAGTACGAGGAGCTCAGTCCGGATGATATAAAAGGCATACAGGGAGGTATTGAACTGGGCGTTGTCCCCGCCGACCGCCGGGCCGTATTCGAAGCCGCCCTGAAACCGGGAGGCATGGTGCCGGTTCTCATGTCGCCGGATAACCTCCATTTCTTCGTCGCCGGCGGTGCGCCGGGCTGCGCATTCTCCTTCAGCTACTACCGGATACCGCCGTATAACCGCATCGCCATTCTGACCAGGCCGGTCACCGGCGCCACGCTCACCAAAGCTGGCGCCGTCTGAGGCAAAGCCCGTTAAGGGGTATAGCGTCTTTTAATATCTCTATTAGAGGGGAGGAGTCGTGATATGTCTGACTGGGATGTCGTCATTATCGGCGGCGGGCCGGCCGGCCTGACCGCCGGTCTGTATTTGAGTCGGGGTAACTGGCGGACCCTCCTTCTGGAGAAGGGGAGCGTCGGTGGCTACATTATGAACGTGGAATATATCGAGAATTACCCGGGATTCGCCGATGGTGTGGTCGGTTCTGTGCTCGGCATGGAGATGAGGAATCAGGCCACCAAGTATGGACTGAAGATAGAGCGGTCCCAGGCGACGGCGCTGCAGAGTTCCCCGGCCAGCAAGTGGGTAACGTGCCTTGACGGCACTAATTACACGACCAGGGCGGTAGTTATCGCCGGGGGCTCTATCCCCAGAAAGCTGGGTATCCCCGGTGAAGAGAAGTTCCAGGGCAATGGCGTTATTAATTGCGCTTTCTGCGACGGTGGTGAGTTCGTCGACCGCGTCATCGCGGTATGCGGTGGTGGCGATGCCGGCGTTACTGAAGCCCTTTACATGGCCAACCTGGCGTCAAAGGTTATCCTTATCGAGGTATTGCCCGAACTCACGGCCACCGCGGTCCTTCAGGATAGAGCTAAAGATAACCCGAAGATTGAGATACGTTGCGGTGTCCGGGTCGAGGCGATATTAGGCGATAGCCAGATTGAAGCGATTGAGTTTGTCGAGGCGGGCAGCGGACAAAAAGGGACTATGAAAGTGGATGGCGTTCTGGTTCACGTTGGACTCGACCCCGACACCGCCTACCTTGAGGGTGTCGTCCCGCTGGATGGTCAGCGGCAGGTTGTCGTGAATGAATGGATGGAGACGGAGATTCCCGGAATCTTTGCCGCCGGAGACATCAGAAGTGGCTCACCCCGGCAGGTAGCCACGGCCGCCGGCGACGGGGCTACCGCCGCTATGGCCGCCCAGAGGTTTCTCCAGAATTTAAAAAACGCGTAAATAGCATCTCTGCTGCGTGCTATAAGTACCAGCGTGTCGGTTGTATCCTTATACGGCCACAAGCTCCTTAGTGGCTGGCATGGCTTTGCTGGCGACTGTTGATGCCTCTGCCCTGGGAGCTTTGATATCTATCGTAAATCCGCACTGGAGGCAGCACTCCTGCTTGTACCAGTCAACGTAAAGCCCGTCGATGTAGTAGTCATTATCAAGATACA
>CAZPQB010000179.1:0-4730 GCA_964588605.1 uncultured Dehalococcoidaceae bacterium
TTTCCCACCCAAGCCTGCTTGCGCTAAAGCTTCAGCGAAGGCAAGCCCACCCTCGCACTTCCCGCAGCTTTGCCCATAAAGGTTATGCCCATCCCCCCTGATTTTTCAGGGTGGAGATGGAGTGAAAAATCCCCCTTTTTCAAAGGGGGAGACGGATCGCGGGTGATTCTCCCTTAATCCCTCCTTACCAAGGAGGGAGACAGATTGGAGTAAGGCGCAGATTTAAGGGTTTGCAACCACATCTTCTCCCTTTAGTAAAGGGAGAAGGAGAGGGATTTTGGGTTGGGGAGGCTATTAGCGGATTAGACACGGATGACAAGAGGGCAGCGGGTGGGAAAAGATAACATATGGGGTTGGGGTACTTAGGCGGAGGGGAAGTCTATCAATTATAAATGCCCACAGAACCGAACCCTTAATTACGTTGACTTTCATGCCTAGAACAGGTATAATAAAGCTGAACCGATATATCGTTTTACATGAGGTTCCCCTATCCCGCTGAGGTAAACGCCGTGTTCAACACATACCCTAAAAAACATCGACCACCTTTCTTTTCCAAGCCAAGACATGAAAGACCGTTCCAGAGGGGCGACTTTAAATACATCGTTTTACAGTATCTGAAAGATAAACCGAGTTACGGATACGAAATTATGCGGGCGCTGCAAGAGCGTTTCCATAGTTTCTACTCACCGAGTCCGGGTACGGTTTATCCCACGCTGCAGATGCTTGAGGAGATGGGGCACGTTACCGCTAGTAAGCAGGACGGGAAAAAAGTCTACACCATCACCAAGACAGGCCGTCAGTTCCTGAATGAGCAGAAAGAATTCGAGGAAAGAATGAGAGGTCAAATAAGGAACTGGTGTAACCCCGAGAATATTGATGATATCAGTAAGACGATGGAAGAGTTTGAAAAACTTGCCCGGCTGCTGAGGGATAATGTCCGTACTGCGGACAATAAGAAGCTGAGTCATATCCGCCAGGTTCTATCCCGTGCTTACGAGGAAATTTCAAAAGACCATGTATAAGCACCTATGAAAATATACAGGCTGGTTACCGGCTTTTTCGTCCAGTCCGCCGTCGTCAGGCGAATGTGAAATGAGAACCATATTAAGATTAATCGATTTCGTTCAAAAATACTGGTTGGCGCTGCTACTGGCCTTCCTGTGCCTTGTCATGGCTACTGCCTTTGGTATCCTTATACCCCGCATGATAGGGGAAGGCATTGATACCGTACTGGGCTCGGGTGACCGCAGTTTTCTTATTATAGCCGCGGTTGTTATTATTGCTGCCGGTGCCTTGAGGGGCACGGCCGGCTACGGTCACCGCTATTTCAGCGAAGTCGTATCCCAGAAAGTTTCGTATAATATACGGAATGCCCTATATGACCGACTGCAGCGTCTGAGCTTTCAGTTCCATGACCGGAGCCAGACCGGGCAGCTTATGTCCCGGGCCACGGTTGATGTCGAAGCCACACGTATGTTCTTCGCTATGGGACTGCTTGGTATGGTCCAGGTGCTTTTAATGGTTCTCGGCGTGAGCTACATGTTACTGGCCATAGATTGGAAACTGGCGCTGTTCACCATTTTCTTTATCATTCCGGTGATGTGGCTGGCCACCAGCTTCGGCCGACGTATCCGTCCCATCTGGCTGAGAGTTCAAGCCATGCTTGGCTTCATGGGCACCACGCTTGAGGAGAGCCTCGCCGGTGTGGGCGTGGTCAAAGCCTTCTCACGCCAGACAGAGGAGAGCCAGAAGTTCTCCACTCAGGCAACTTCACTTTACGATGAACAGATGAATGCCGCCCGCCTGCTGGCTTTTTTTATGCCTACCATGGTGTTTTTAATCAGCATACCGACGGCCGTTATCCTCTGGTACGGTGGAAGTCAGTCCATTGCCGGCCAGATGACCGTAGGCGAGATTACGCAGTTTATCCTTTACCTTGGCCTGTTGATGATGCCCATACGCCGGTTAGGCATGATAATCAACCTTTATTCCCGCACCGTATCAGCCGGCCAGCGTATTCTGGAGATACTGGACACCGAATCGAAGGTTACGGAGAAACCGGATGCTATCGAACTGGGCAGGGTCAAGGGGCAGGTCTCTTTTCAGAATGTCAGCTTCAGCTACGATAATATCAGCCCTGCCCTGAATAATGTCAGCTTCGACGTACGGCCGGGGCAGCTGGTGGCATTGCTGGGCGGCTCAGGCAGCGGCAAGAGCACTGTAGCCAACCTCCTTGCCAGATTTTATGATGTCAGCGGCGGCAAAATCACCATAGACGGTGTTGACATTCGTGATGTCACCTTTTCATCATTACGCAAGAACGTGGTGGCTGCACAACAGGATGTCTTCCTTTTTTCCTCTTCCATCCGCGAGAATATCGCCTACGGTGATGTAGACGCCAGCATGGAGCAAATAGTCGAGGTAGCCAAGGCAGCCCACCTTCACGACTTCATCCAATCACTGCCCGATGGCTATGACACCTGGGTGGGGGAACGCGGCGATACCCTCTCGGGCGGTGAGAAACAGCGACTGGCCATAGCCCGAACCCTGCTTGTGAACCCCAGCATCCTTATCCTGGACGACTCAACGGCCAGCGTGGACTCGGAAACGGAGAAACTTATCCGCCAGGCTATGGACAGGCTTATCAAGGGGAGAACTACATTTGTCATTACTCACCGTCTGCCCCTTATTCAGAATGCCGACGTTATCCTGATGTTTCAGGATGGCAAACTCGTGGAGCAGGGCAAACACGACGAACTGATTGCCAGGGGTGGCGTTTATAAAGAAATATACGAATCACAGCTCATGATTAGCCAGGAGACCGAAGAAAGCTCAGCAGAGGAGTAAACATGTTTCACGGAGGTCCGGGAGGACCCCCTCACCATCGCGCAGGCACCTTCGACGACGAGGTGCTTGGGAAAGTATATGACAACCGGGTTGTCGCGCGGCTGCCCGGATATCTGGCACCTGTCAAAGGCTGGATAGGCATCGGAACCTGCGGCATTGTGGTACGCACACTGGCTACCCTGGCTTTACCCTACCTGGTAGGCGTCGCGACCGACCATGTTATAAATGGAGACCTCAATGCTCTGACCATAACAGCCATTATCTTCATCGTGGCGGCACTGGCAATGTGGGGCGGGCAGTACCTGGAGACCCTGTACCTGTCCTACGCCGGCCAGTCTATCATATTCAGAATG
This sequence comes from uncultured Dehalococcoidaceae bacterium, assembly GCA_964588605.1. Taxonomy (GTDB): domain Bacteria; phylum Chloroflexota; class Dehalococcoidia; order Dehalococcoidales; family RBG-16-60-22; genus CAZLEY01. The sequence goes on from CAZPQB010000179.1 coordinate 3,201, forward strand.
CGCACCGAGATGTTCAGCCATCTCCACCGACTTTCCATGAGCTTCTTTGACCGCAATAAGGTCGGCAAACTCATGTCCCGGGTGCAGAATGACGTGCAGCAACTACAGGAACTTCTAACTCAGGGTATATTCGCCCTCCTGACCAGTTTACTGACACTCGTAGGCATTGCCATTATCATGTTTACCATTAACGCCAAGCTGGCGCTGATTACACTAACGGTAGTACCGGTAATGGCCGTGGCTTTGTTCGTGTGGCAAAAATACGCTCGACGGGCCTTTATCGGCGTGCGCAGGGCAATCGCCACGGTCAACTCCCAGCTCCAGGAAGATATGGCCGGTGTACGGGTCGTCCAGAGCCTTTCCCGCGAAGATGAGAACTTCGAGCAGTTTGACGAGGTTAACCGGCGGCACCTTAACGCCAATGTAACCGCCGTTAAGCTGGAGGCACTTATTATGCCACTGGTAAATATACTCACCGGTATCGCCTTTGCCATTGTTATTGTCATCGGCGGTTTTGAGGTGCTGGACGGTGCCATGAGTGCCGGCTTCCTCCTGAGCTTCCTGCTTTACATTCAACGTTTCTTCGAACCTGTCCTGGAGCTGGCTATGCAGTACACAATGCTGCAACGGGCGATGGCCTCCGGGGCACGTATCTTTGAGATGCTTGACATCGAACCCGAAATCCAGGACAAACCCGGTGCTATCGAGCTGCCTCCGGTGAAAGGGCAGATACGATTTCAGCATGTGAGCTTCGGCTACGAGCCAGACAAGGATGTCCTTCATGATATTGACCTCACTATTAAACCCGGGGAGACGTTGGCTATCGTGGGGCAGACTGGCTCCGGCAAGAGTAGCCTGGTAAATCTCGCCGCCCGCTTCTACGAGGTGGAGAGGGGTGAAGTGACCGTGGACGGCTACAACGTACAGTCCGTTACCCAGCAGTCATTGAGAAAGCAAATCGGGATCGTACCTCAGACCCCCATGCTCTTTTCCGGTACGATTGAGGAAAACATAAGGTATGGCAAAACAGAGGCCAGCCGCGATAAAATTGTCGAGGTAGCTAAAACCGTCGGCGCTCATAACTTTATCAACCGACTTGAACACGGCTACGAAACACCGGTAGGGCAGAGAGGTGGCACCCTCAGTGCCGGGCAGCGCCAGCTAATATGCCTGGCGCGGGCGATACTGGCCGACCCGCACATCCTGATACTTGATGAAGCCACTTCCAATGTGGATACGAACACCGAGCGTATTATGCAGAGGGCATTACGCCGACTCACCAAAGGGCGTACCTGCCTGACCATTGCTCACAGGCTTTCCACGGTGACCAATGCGGACCGCATTATCGTCCTTGACCGGGGGAGGATTGTCGAAGAAGGCTCCCACAGGGAACTCCTGGCGAAACAGGGGCTCTATCACAAGATGTACCAGACTCTGAGCGCACCGGCGTCATAATGCCTCAGAGAATCAGCATGGCATCGCCAAAGCTGTAAAAGCTATACCTCTGCGTTATAGCTTCCTGGTAGGCTC
>CAZPQB010000180.1:0-4711 GCA_964588605.1 uncultured Dehalococcoidaceae bacterium
GCCGGTATAGAAGCCACCCAGTCCCTGGGCATGGGCCATCAGGGCGGCATTCTGAGTGAATAATGGCATCCTTGGGGCAAACGGCGACACAGTGACCGCAAGAAACACACGATTCTATATTGGCTGCTTCCGGGATAGAGTCCTTTGTCTCCTGCACGTAGACTGATGCCGGGCAGGTCAGCACACAGATGCCGCATTTTGCGCATAGGTTCGCATCTCTGGTTATCGTTGGCATAATCCCTTTCCTCCTCTGGGTTCTAATTTCTTCGCCCCGTGTTAATATCCTATTTGCATGATTGTCAATATCCAAAAAGAGAAGTTCTAACTGCCTTTGGCTACTGGTCTCGCATCACCGCAGAAGACCCTTTCCGATGACGCCCCGTAAGTGGAGGGTGACACAGGGGGTGAGGTTAAGACGATAAAATAACCCCAAAAACGAATAGATATCTAAATGCTATCTTGACAAAGCCGTAATATCCCCCTAAAGTTTCTATTACCGGGGAGAAGAAGCTGGCCATCGTCATTTAATAGCCACACTGAGAACAGGCTGGTATAATTAGGTAAAAAGAAAGTGGTGTTATATGGGAGATGTGAAGATTAGCCAGATAAAAGATGCCGCCGCAAAAGTAAAGGAAAACGTTGAACGCGTCATCGTGGGGAAGAGTGAGGTGGTGGAGCTGGCTATAGTCGCTTTGCTCTGTGAGGGACATATTCTCATCGACGATGTGCCGGGACTGGGCAAGACGGTTCTGGCGAAGTCGCTGGCGAAGTCACTGGGGTGCAGCTTTCGGCGCATTCAGTTTACTCCGGACCTTTTACCTTCAGACATTACCGGCACCTATATTTTTAATCAGCGAACATCAGATTTCGAGTTCCGCCCGGGTCCGGTAATATCACAGATAGTGCTGGCGGATGAGATTAACCGCGCCACCCCCAGAACGCAGTCGGCGCTGCTGGAAGCGATGCAGGAACGGCAGGTTACGGCTGAAGGCGAGACCAGGCCGCTGCCCCGGCCCTTTCTGGTATTGGCCACACAGAACCCTATCGAGCTAGAGGGCACCTTTCCTCTGCCTGAAGCCCAGCTTGACCGGTTCCTTTTAAAAATCAAGATAGGCTACCCCACGGTTGAGGATGACCGCCTGATACTGGCCCGCTTTAAACGGTCCGACCCGCTGGAGGAACTATCGTCGGTGGTCTCGGCTGATGACCTCCTGCAAATGCAGGCGGCCTGCCGGGAAGTGCATGTCGCCGCTGACGTAGAGGACTATATTATTCGCCTTATTCACGCCACTCGCACGCATGACTCCGCCGAACTCGGGGCCAGCCCTCGGGCGATGCTGGCGCTTTACAATGCTTCGCAGGCCCTCGCCGCAATCCGGGGCAGGGAGTTTGTGACCCCGGACGATATAAAGTACATGGCCACTCCCGTACTCATCCATCGTATTATTGCCAGGTCGGAGAGCCGTCTCCGTGGTCTAAAGGTAGAGCAGTTAATCAAAGAGATAGTGGATTCCGTATTTGTGCCGGTGGAAGAGGAAGTCGTCCCCGGGGAAGGATAGGCGATGCGGGGCGACTACTGGCTGTTCTTCGCGATAATAATTCTCATCATCAGTCTGGTGCTACACCAGGTGCCGCTTGTTTTAATTACCCTTCTTTTTTTATTGACCGGCGGTGTGTCACGACTGTGGAACCGGTTCTGTCTTCACCGCGTTGAATACCGGCGTCACCTGAGCCGGAACCAGGTTTTCTTCGGTGAAGAAATAGTTTATGAGATAGAGGTAACCAACCGGAAGCCTCTGCCGTTGCCGTGGCTGCATATTGAAGACGAACTGCCGAATAAAGTAACCCTCCTCAGGGGCAGGGCTATTGCCACCACCGAGGACCGCGTTATTCTGAATAATATATTCCCCATCAACTGGTATCACCGAGTGAGGCGCCGCTTCCCGATACGGTGCCCGCAAAGAGGCTGCTTCGTCTTCGGGCCGACACGTATTCGTTCCGGGGACTTATTCGGCTTCTTCCACCAGGAGAAGCGTATTGAGGAACTGGACTATCTTCTGGTGTATCCCCGCCTGGTACCCCTGGACGAGCTGGGTATTCCGTCGAAGCAGCTCTTCGGCGATATCCGTCTAAGAAGGCACCTCTTCCAGGACCCCGTGCTCACGGCCGGGGTGAGGGACTACTATTTCGGTGACAGCCTGAAGCGGATTCACTGGAAGAGCACCGCCCGACTCGGCAGGCTGCAGACCAAAGTGTATGAGCCGACAACTACCATAGACCTCAGTATTTTCCTGGACGTGCGCACCCTCGAAGCCCCTTACTGGGGAAGCATCTTCCAGCTACAGGAGCTCGGTATCATCGCCGCGGCATCAATCTCCCAGCACGCCCTTAAGGAAGGCTACCGTGTCGGTCTTTACGTCAATCAGATAACTCGCTTTTCTCGGGGCATGGTCAGGGTGCCCCACAGCCAGCATCCCGACCAGTTGCTGCATATACTGGAGGCTCTGGCGCAGCTGCACCAGATTGAGGCGATACCGGCGAGCAGATTTATTCGGCAGGAAGCCCGGAATGTCCCCTGGGGCAGTACTCTGCTGGTCATCTCCGCACAGACTTCCGATGAACTGCTCGCTGAGTTGATGGATTTGAGAAGGGCGGGGCGTAGTGTGGCTCTCATCAAGGTCGGTGGTACAGCACCGGAAGTAAGTACCGATGATTTATCCGTTTATCACATAAGTGATGATATTGCCTGGGATGTTATCGAACAAATCGGGCTGAAAGGAATGTAAGCTAATTATTTGGGACACCTGATAGCACTGGACATAACGTGATGGTGACGAATAGATTGAAGATTAATGACTGGCTGGCTGTCGTTATCTACCCGCTGGCGGTAGTCCTCATGGAAGCCTTCTGGGTTTATCCCTGGCTGGTATGGTTCGGGGTGTGGCCCCTCTTTGCCGAGTCGCGGCCAGCTCTGAGTCTGATATCGGTTATCATCGTGCTGGCTGTTTCCCTGCTGGTAACCAGGGTATCCATCAGGCAGAAGTGGCCGTTACGGCTTATCCAGTCCGTTGTCATCGGTTGCGGGCTGGTCACCATGTTTCTGGTACTGCGTTTCGACTATGGTGGCGGGTATGCCTTTTTTGACGGTCAGTGGTTTGTTCACATGGGGCAGGTGCTCGGTGCTACCTTTGACCGTCCTTATGTTGTGGTGCTGGCCCTGCCGATACTGATTTATCTCTGGTGGCGGGGTATATTGCTGGGGCGCACCACTTCCTACTTCAGCAATATCTACCGTTCGTTTGTCATCGGCATGGTGGCGCTTATCGTACTCATCATATTCTGGCAGATTAGCGCCTCATCGGGTGACTTCGAGGGTCCGGTTGCCACAATCGGATGGTATGTAATAGCTTTCTTCTTCTTCGGCTTGATTGCCGTAGCTATCTGCCATCTGTACGTAATGCGTCGGCGAATGCCCCGGGAAGAAACGGCCATGACTTCAGTCTGGCGCTGGCTGCCGATAATGCTGGGCGTTATTGGCGGCATGGTTGTCGTTGGGCTGGGTGTTGCCAGCATTTTCTCCGCCGAATTTTTCGCCAGTATTGAGCGGGGAGCGAAAGCCGTCTTCGATGCCTTGGGAACTGCGTTTTACTATATATTGATTCCCCTTAACTATCTGATAGAGGGTATCTACTTTATAGTACAGCTGATTATTAACTGGTTGCGACAGGGGCGGGAGCCTGGATTTGAGGGTACTGGCAACATGACCGCTATAGACATGCCGGAGGTCATACCGAAAGAGATACCGCCGGTAGTGACCACGATACTCCAGTGGCTGGTGGTGGCGGTTGTCGTTGTCGTCGTTATTTTTATCCTGGCAAAGGCTATCCAGCGCTTCCGTGAACGGCGCCAGGGAGAGGAGATAGAGGAGATACATGAGTCGCTCTGGAGCCTGAGCGGATTGCGGGATGATTTGCGGTTGCTTTTTAACATGATGGCGAACAAGTTTAAAAGAAGACCAGTGCCGGCTTCTGAAAAATATCATTTCCGTGAAGACGTATTGGGCAGGCTGGACATCCGGGAGATATACCGGCATTTATTGTGGGAGGGAGCGCGCTCGGGGGTAGCTCGCAGGGTTTATGAGACGACCTGTGAGTATGCAGAGCGCCTGGAACGAGTCGTGCCCGAAGGCCACGGACAACTGGCGGAGATTACCGACTTATATGCCAGTGTCCGCTATGGTGAAGTCAGGCCTCAAGAAAAGCAGGTGGATAGTGCCAACAGCCTGTGGAAGGCGCTCCGTAACATGCTGCGGGGACTCAGGGGAGACTAGCCGTTGAGTGGGTGGTGTTCCGTCATGGCTACGTACGGGTTATATGCTGCCATAGACTCTTAATTTCTCTGGCGACATTGCCGTCCGAATATTCCACAACCGGCATTCCTTTGACCATAGCCTCGGTAACAACATTGTCGAACGGAATCCTGGCGGCTATTTCTATTCCCAGGTCGGTGCAGTAATCCTCAATCCGGCGGGTATTGTCCTCATTGATATCATGCTTGTTGATGCATACCAGAGCCGGAACGCCGAAGTGGCGGCAAACGCCGAGCACCCTCTCCAGGTCGTGTATCCCCGATAGTGTCGGCTCGGTTACCAGCAGGGCCAGGTTGGCCCCGGAAAGGGAGGAGACAACCGGGCAGCCAATCCCCGGCGGCC
>CAZPQB010000181.1:0-4698 GCA_964588605.1 uncultured Dehalococcoidaceae bacterium
AAAACGATGTATTGTTACTCGAGCAGCACAAAGGTTCATGGTTTTGTGCACTTCCCTATGTGTTACAATTCTCTCAGGGAGGTGATTCATTATGAATGATTTTCAGAAAGGTTTTCGTGAGGTCGCGATAGGTATCATTTCCGGTGTGGCTATAAGTGCTGTACTTCACAGCTTTGCCCAAGATGGTCTAATACCATCCTACATGGTCTTTCTGTTTACATTTTGTGGTTTATTGGGCGCCATTCTGTTAATGATGTCATTTGCGACTTCGGGGATCATCTTCACGATTGGCTGGATTGTGGGAGCATTAATACTGAAAGACATGCTCACCACCTTCGATTTTGTCGTATATTTGGTGGCTCCCATCGTAGCCTTAGTTGCCAGAGGAGTCGTGTACTTTTACTCTAGGAATTTCAACAATTAGAAAGTCCCTCTCTTCAGCTTCTATATTCCGGCTCTGATTGTTTGGCGTTGACGATCGTCGAACCTTTTGGAGGTATGCTACCTCCCACAATAGGGAAGAAACTTGTATTATTGACTAATCTCATTAACCAATCTGGCTTTTTGTGTAGACTGGCGGTCTGCTTAGGGTGTAGTCAATCTGAATTTGATTACAGGTTAGCTGTGGCGTAGAATGCAGTTGTCATCATGTGGTGAGGATACTTTCTTGGCACACAGAAGAGCTCGAAGGAATAGGACTATTCCTGTACTGAAGAGAGCCATAGAGGCAACGTTCGATCAGGGTGACTGGAAGGAAATAGGATATTCTACCGACACGATTGAATGGGTAGAGGAGCATCCACGTCTGCTTAGGAGTCTATCCTGGGGTGATGACGATTACGGAGGGCATGTTTTTGATGCCATCGAGCATATCCTGGAGGTGAATCCAGACAATCTCGAGACGTTGCTCGACTACAGGGGTATCGAACAGTGGATTAGGATATACGAGCCCGGAGCGTACTCGGAGCTCTACGGTGGAAGTATCGTCTCTGATGAGAATCTGAGGGATGCTGAAACAGCTTCGGAGAAGATCAATGTAGAGGAGCACGTCAGTAGGATTCGTGATTCATTGGAAAGAGACCCAGCTCTGGCGATAGGCTCTACGAAGGAATTGCTGGAGTCAGTCTTCAAGGCAGTCCTGCACATGGAGGGCGCGGCCATAGGCAAAGATGATATGCCAAAGCTTTGGAAGAAGGTTCAGACTGCTCTCGTCCTTGATCCAGGCCAGGTCACGGGGGCAGCGCCGGGAGCAGATTCCCTCAGACGGCTGTTAGGGAGTCTAACCCAGATTGTCGTATCGGTAACCGAGTTACGGAACCTGTACGGTACCGGCCATGGTAAGAGCAAAGCTCCGAAGTTAGACGCTGAGTCCGCGAAGCTATTGGTGGCTGCCGGTACAGCCTTAGCTAGCTACATAGTGAGACGGCACGAGCAGATTGTCTCTGGAGCCCCTAGGACTTGGTAGGTTCGCCATACCAAATATGACGTGCCTCGGATGTGGATGTCCAGTATTGAAGATTCCTGACTCCTGTTACTTCCGCGGTGGCCCAGAAATAGCCCGCAGACCTTTGTTTGGGAAAAGACAGCTTACTCCGGCGTTACGGCAATATCCCGTTCTCGTCTTCAGAGTTCTGGGATTGACCGTTGCAGAATAGGTCTATACTATGTGTCTCAAAAGGATATATGCCCGTGGATAGGAACAAGAAGGTTGGCAGGAACGCCCCGTGCCCCTGTGGTAGTGGTAAGAAATACAAAAATTGTTGCGGGGCGGTAGCCGATGTAATTCATCTTGACAAAGCATCTAACTCAATTCGCTTCAATGCGAAAATCGCTTACGCGGGAACGATTGGGCGTAAGAGGGAGGTATTTTGCCGACAGTATGTAGAGCACAAGAGGAAGCGAATTGAAGTAGTGTCAAACCAACAGATCCAGGAAGCGCAGTCTAGGGGCAAGGCAATCTCATGTCATAAAGGTTGTTGCTATTGCTGCGACGAAGTATTCAGTATTTCGATTCAAGAAGCTGAAGCCATTGTCTATTATTTATACCAACATGAGAATGTTCTTCGCGCGTTCGTTCGGGCTTTTCCAAGATGGTTGGCTGAAGCACGTAAGCACGAAGATATTTTTATGCGAAGGCAACAGGCAGCAACTAAAGGATTTGATGGACAAATCAGCTTCGCAGAGATGGCAAAGGCGTTAGGGAAAGAGGCTGTTTCTTACTGGAAGCTGCATATTCACTGTCCATTCCTAAACCATGGGGAGTGCCTGATATATGAAGTGCGTCCTTGGGCATGCGTAAGTGTTTTTTCAACAACGCCCGCAGAATGGTGCAGCCCGTCGAGCGTTCACGAACCTAGTATCCATTTGACAAGACCGTCCGCACTCGACGACCTACCATTCTGGGACGATCGCATTGCAGGTCTTTACTACAGCAATATGCCAGATATGGTCTATCGGATTTTGATAGGGGGTGTGAACTACCTATCGGAAATCCCTGGACTAGGTGACCTACTCAAGCAGTTTGTAAGCGACCCCGAGGTCATTCACTTCGTGGAACAGCTAAATAAAGGCGTACAATCTAGGGATTCGTGACCTCTGGTTGCCCTAAAGCGCGGGATGGCGGCGGGTGATTGATGGCGCCTGGCGTCTATCTGCGAATTATCGGCAGGATGCTAGCGGGAGACGGTAATCTGGGTAGTGGTTAGCTTGTTTCTCTTACTCCGGCTAGGCACAGCAAGACGTGGAAGATTCTGTCGGACATACGTGAACCAAAGTCGCTGGCGTCGCAGAGACCGTGGCATATGCAGTTTCGCAGATTCCAACCTCGCTGGTCAACGAGGAGAACACGGAAGTAAGCTAGTATGTCTTCTCCAAGGACTTGACCCAGTAGTTGTTCGTGAAGGAGGTCTTCGAGCACTTTGTAGTGAAAGCCTCCACCGCGTGCTTGCTTCAGAACGGACCCGCCTGCCTTCTCCAGCAGTACACGGAGTGCATCTTCAATCTGAGGGATGAAGAGATGAGCTGCCGCTATTTGTTCGCCTTTGAGATAATGTTTAATCCCTTGCTCAATAATTGGTCTTCGGGCTTCTTTGAAAACAGGTGAACGGAGGATGTGATCTGTGCATCCAGTCTGAAAGTCAGGATGTTTCTTGACCAGCGAGTCGAGTACCTGTCTCAACAGTACGGAGTCGATAGCCATGTTCTGAGACATCTGCTTCACGATCTGACCTGGTAAGTCCTCTTCTAAGGAGCCAACTTTGGCCACTGGTCTTCCGGTGTCGTCCTGTAGCTCCATTGGAATCGTGAAGAGTATTGGGGCTTCGCTCGCCAGTTCCTTCATCTGTTCCGTCACTTCGGATTTTCTCGGAACATAATATTCAGCGGTTCTCGACAGTGCCTGATCGAGACTTCCTTCTGTGAGAGCCGCGATATGTTTCTCTATCGTTTCCTTTGGCAACTTCACCGTGTGGGAAATAGGTTTCAATTCTGATCTTGCCTTCGCCCCGATTTCGCGCAGCTTAACGGAGATCTTCTCTGCTTCGTCAGAGAGACCGAATTGCTTGAAGGTAGCATGTACTCGTTGAAGCCAAGCAGATGTCTGTAGGGCTGATGCCGTGGCGCTTGCTTGCGTGAAGGCATCTCCTATGGCAACTATAACTCGCTTAGTGTCCTCCCCACGTCCCGCTTTGCGGTAAAATCTCGCCAGCCTCAGGGCCGCTGCGTCCACTTCCCACGGATCGATTTCGTCTTTGTTGGCACGTTCCGATGCACGCTGGAGATGGCCTTCCAAGTCGCCAATCAGTTTCTGCCTTTGGGCAGCCGTTAGTTGGACTTTGTCGTTTTCAAATAGGAGATCATAGGCGAACCCCCAAAGCCCCAGGCGTGAGTCATCTGTCACTGCATCTTCGTATGCTATTATGGCGTCGGCCGTCTTTCTGGTCCGCCTGTCGTCATTCAATATGATGGCGAGGGACAGAGCTCTTCCCAGCTTTTCTATTACATGTACCTCGTGAGCGTGGCAGTGTCTGTGTGCGATTTCGACGGAGCTGTCTATCACTATCTGTGCCATCGAGTAGTCCGGCGATTCACCGGTAATGACCTTCTGCAGATCCCAGACTAAGTCGGCGTACCGAGCGCGGAGGACCGGGTGCTTTGCGGCTTTAGCGCGGTCACTCCAATATTGGATGATTTGCGGAGTGAGTTTCTTCAAGCTTGGCCACTCAGTGATCGTCCCGTCACCGTTGTCGCATACAAACATCGGCCCGTAGTAGGTTCCCCATCCCGTTCTTTGGTCATGGTAGTTTTCGTGGAAATCAAAGGCCATCGCTTCGGCTAACCACTGCATTGGCGGTTCTGAAAGGTCCTTCGGATCTCTAGCCGAAGAGATGGCTTTGGAGACCTCTCTTTCGGAGATACGTTTGGTCTCTCGGTCAAATATATCAAGTAGTTCTCTGAGAGCGTCAAGTATCTGATTCATACTAGCCATATTAGGGGTTTTGGTCAGGGTTTTCAACCGCTGAAAGACAAAGGTGCCGTTTTCGGCGGTGTCCTTAGAATTCAATTGGTAGTGGGGGCTGGATTCGAACGAGCGACCTTTAGGTTATGAGCCCCAATGATTTCGCCTGCTGATGTCACGCGGGATGAACAATCTGACGTTTTGTGCCTCCTTAGCTCTGCATTATATCTTGGTACATTGCA
>CAZPQB010000182.1:0-4693 GCA_964588605.1 uncultured Dehalococcoidaceae bacterium
GCCAACAGCGAGGACCTTTCCTTCCTGGGGTTTTTCCTTGGCTGAATCCGGCAGGTATATCCCCGACTTGGTCATCTCCTCCTTCTCTAGCGGTTTGACCAATACCCGGTCGGCCAGCGGTTGCAATTTGACTGCCATACCATTCCTCCTTTCTGAATTTAACAGCGCTTCTATCGTTACGTTTATTAGCACTCTCGGGGTGAGAGTGCTAACATCTATATAATACCGTAGTTTTTAGTCCATCGCAACTCTATTTACAGGCATTTACAGCCAGCTACAACAATTGAACTGCCGTAATCTACTGTAAATACCAGATTTCTCCGTAATAATGATATTAAGTAGGTCATATTTCTACATTGCTTCCGGGGTGGTGGTGGGTATCTATAGGAGATGAGCCACCGATGCATGGGAGGAGATAAATAACAGGGGTAAGCTAGCCATTCGTTGTCAGCCAGCTTTGAAACTGCTATGATGTATGGGAAATCCCCCGGGGAACCTCATGGCTATGGCTATTATCAAGACATTAAATCTAACCAAAAAGTTCAAGGAACTGGTAGCGGTAGATAATGTCAGTCTGGAGATAGAAGAAGGTGAATGCTTCGGCCTGCTGGGGCCAAATGGCGCCGGCAAGACGTCTCTCATCAGGATGATAACCGCCCGCTGGTTACCATGAGGCGGCGGTTGACCACATAAAGGCGGAAGAGGAATTTAAATGTCGGTACTTTCGGGAAATGATATACGCCGTTTAATAGGGGGACAACCCCCTCTTGTCGAGGGCTGGATTGAACTTGGTGAACAGGTGCAGGCCAACGGCTTTGACCTGACGCTGCGTGAAGTAGCCATACCACAGTCGGCGGGTAATATTACGGTTGCCAACAACCGGAGGGTGGTTTCCGACCTTTCACCCCTAGTGTTCGATGGAATGGGTTCCATAGAGTTGATTCCCGGCACCTATATCATCACTTATAATGAGGTTGTGCACCTGCCGAAGAACATCATGGCCCTGGGCAGGCCCAGGTCAAGCCTGCTGCGCTGCGGCGTTACCGTGGGTACGGCGGTGTGGGATGCCGGTTATGAGGGACGCTCGCAATCGCTGCTGATGGTATATAACCCCCGGGGTATTCGCCTGCAAAAGAACGCCCGCATAACTCAGCTTGTTTTCTTCGAGCTTACTGGGGAGTCGGAAGGCTACAGCGGCGCTTATCAGGGGGAGAATACCTAGAAGTTTTTAGTTATCCTTCCCCTTCGGTATTCTATTTTCCCACCCTGCTACCCTCGTGTCATCCGTGACTCAGGTTTTATCTTCTCTCCGATTCTTTACTTCATAGAGAAGGCAATTTCACATGCTTTATCTCCCACGGCCACGGATTTAAGTATCTTCATTTCCACTTGCCGTCCCAGGGCAGAGCCGATCATCTTCTCATCACCGGACATCATGGCTTCACATACCTCTCTGCCTGCCCCTTCCAGGCCATACGGGCACCGTGCCATCTTGAGACGAAACGAATCGTCGGAGGACTCAACGACCTCCATCGTTCCCCCAAACATCGGCCCCATCATCCTGAAATTATTGGCAATGGCATTCATGTTTTTTTCCGGCAGGTTTTGTGTCATAATCTTACCCATCTCTTCTCCACCCCGGCTCATAACCCCGGTTATTACCGGCAAGGCTTCCTTTCCATATTTTTCGTAGAAAGCCTTGCTTAACGCCCCGGCATCCATCATATAAGCTTGCATTAAAGCGCCGGCCGCTCTGGCTACCTGTTCCATTGTCTTTTCTCTCCTTTTCTTAACAGATTAATTAAAATATTGAAATACGATTAATTACTCTGCCGGATGCCCGCCGGTGAAATGGTCAGCTTGTGTTAACTATAGACACAATGTTGGCACCATGGCATTTACGTAAACGCTTATGGAAATACAGGCTAATCAGGATTAAGAAAACTATAAACGTAATTTTGAGAGTCGGGAATGTCCATACGATATCCAAAATCTGCACCTTTGCAGTTGTTATTTTTACCAAATGACACAATCGCCGCGATTACTGATGTATCATCGAAAAACACCGGCCCTCCTGAGTCACCGAAACAAGAGCCGCCAGTACCCTGTCCTTTACCGGGATTATTGGATGTATGAAGATTATACCCGTCTGTAAGTGCACTACGAAGGTTTACCAGCTTCGATGTAGCTTTGTAACGAACTACGTCGATTTGGAGAAAGGGCCTGACGCTTTGATACCCATAACCAACAGTAGTGAATATTCGATCCTGGTGGCCGCGTTTTGTTGCCAGCACATCTAATGCGCTTATTTCTGGTAATAACCCATACTCATCTATACCTTCAACCGGCTCATCGAGTTCGATTACCCCGATATCACAGGTGTTGGGGAAATACCTATCGTCCGGGTAATAATTAGGATGGGTGTAAGGGGTCCCGTTATAGGACAGAGCCTCCCAAGCTGGGTCATCGTAATCAGGGGGAAGAACAAATTGGCTGAGGTCTGATTCAAAGGAGACTTTTACATAGTGCTTTGAAAATAAGTTTTCAGCTACCCAGGTAACATGTCCTGCTGTGAGCACTACCGTTGGCGACATAAGAATGCCCGTTCCACGAGTCACAAACACACCTGAATCGTCATATACAGCTACAACTCCGACATAAGGGTGTTCATCACCATCTGGTTCTCCATAGGTAATGGCGTAGGCTTTGTTAACAAATCCTCCAATAAAACCCACGACTATCAAGGACAAAACTGCTAAGCTGCTAAAGAAATAATATCTTGTTTTCCAACGCATAATTTACCTCCTTACTTGAAATAGCGTGAATCAAGCAACTACTTTCTACGTTATTTAGTATGCGGATCATCACCTTCTTTCAAATCAATTCATCACTCTTCGACCTAGAATGCTGACATGTCAAATCTCCTATAAAATATAAAACCCACCATATTTAAGGTCGGTTTCACTATTGGCTACCCACCACCCAAGTGCCCAAATACAGATGGCGGATCATTGCCTCCTATTGGCTGGTACCGGGGAATATTTATTCTCATGCTTAGTTTTTTACATGTAGGTAAAATTATAGTTCTTTTATAAAAAATGTCAAGTTTGTATCAAATGATCATTAGTTGCTCAAGTTTATCACCAGACTGGAAATTTGAAAAAGGTTCCTTTTTCACATTGACTTCATAGGCGTAAGCATCAGGCGTGGATTATAGCGGTCTCTTTTAGGCCATAGCGGAAGTCTTGCTATCGCCCCGGCGTAACTGCTTCCCTGCAACCTTTGTATGTATAATGTAATTGCAGAATATTTATATAAGTATGCAGAGCTATGTATAGAAATGATATTTCCGGGCTATACGCAGTCTCGCTAAATAGGTCCCTTTTCTCTATGATTATACTTACTACTGAAATTTTGCCCTGCAAACTGCCCCGCCACGAATTCCGGCACATCCACCGAGCCGAGGAGAATCGGCTTCTGATGGCAGTCGCTGCCGCCGGTCATGAGCAGGTTATGTTTCCGGCAGAAGTTAATATAGTGTGACGTGGTCGCGGCGTCATTTCTGGAGTGCCAGCATTCCACGCCGTCGATATACTCCAGCATATTTTCCTCGATAATTTTCGTCTGCTCACTCAGGTTACGGGTGAGGCTTATAAGAGATGTCCCGTTGGGGTCGTTGGGATGGGCCAGAGAGAGCCTGCCGCCGGCGTTCCTGATAAGCTCCGAGGCTTCAGCGAGCGAGAGCGGGTATTTGGGCACATCGCACCTGACCAGATACCTGTCAAAGGCTTCCTGGCGCGTGGCGACAATCCCTTTTTTAATAAGGTAATCAGCGATATGGGGTCGACCTAAAACACCGTCGACGCCTTCCTGCATCTCCCGGAGGTTTTCATCGGTAAACAGGGGGAGGCTTTCTTTTTTAAACTCGGCATTAAGGTTGTTTATGATCTGGTGTGCTCTTATTTCCCTGCGGTCTCTTATCAAGCGTAGCTTTTCCCTGAGTGCAGGGTTCATGTAGTCATATCCGTATCCCAGAAAATCGAGCGAAACGGATTTGTCGGCATAGGGAAAAGTGACATTCAGCTCGACGCCGGTGATATAGGTAATCTGGTGTTTATCAGCCAGTGCAATGGCGCGCCCCTGGTGGTCGATGGCATCATGGTCGGTGATGGAAAGGAAATCGATATTTCTCTTTTTCGCTTCCGCAAAGACTTCCTCGATGGTGAGAGCGCCATCGGAGCCGGTGCTGGTGTGGATGTGCAAATCTATCTTCATATAGCCCCAAGCTAGCGCCTGTTCTCACCGATGATATACCATGCTTCGGACGGGTCCTGGGTGGTATCAACTATCAGGTGAACAATGTCCAGTCTGGAATACAGCTTTTTTATGTCGTCAAGATTTATGGCTTCAAACTTCTTTTTATTGTTGAGATAGGCTTCCTCGGTCAGGGCATTGGACACGTATTCTTCCTTAGTCCGCGCCAGTATCCGCCTGATGGATACCTCCTGAGGGCAGTCTGTCTGAAGGATGACGAAGGTCTTGCCATGTTTGGCGGCGATGGCGGCCGCCCGTTGCCGGAGCGACTGCGTGACGAAGGTGGCATCGAGGATAACGCAGCTGCCGCCTTTTAGGGCTTCATCCGCCTGCCGGAACATCTCGTCATAGACCATGGTGCGCTTGTCCATATTACCGG
>CAZPQB010000183.1:0-4650 GCA_964588605.1 uncultured Dehalococcoidaceae bacterium
TGTTGACAGGATAACAGATTATCTGATGGCCATAGATATTACTAAGAATTCAGCTACAAACAGGAGAAAACTGGCTGAATGTGTGACCGGCTTTCACCCGTGGTGAATGCACTTAATTACTTGCTCATATAATCTGAACATTCAGGCAATAGCAACTGCAGAGAAGATCAATATAAAAGTCTATGCACCGTTATAATTACCTACCATTGTACGAACATAGGCATGACGACGTGTGTGTAGTTGTCCGTGCCTACAGGGCGTATGAGGCCCGGACTCGATGGATTGGTCGTCTCCAGCGCTACCTGCGCCTCGGTGAGCACGCTCAGGACATCGGTAAGATATTTGCCATTAAAGGCTATCTTGGCATCTTCGCCTTCTACCGTGGCATCAATCTCACCGACATCGTCGCCTATCTCTTCAGAGCGGGCGGACACCGAGAGCTTTCCGGGACTTATCTCGCCTCCCGGTGTTATCACCAGACGGACGATGCCGCTGCCGTCACGGGCAAAGATGGAGGCGGTCTTGGTGGCGCGCAGGAAATCGGCAACATTTACTATTACCTTGGTGTTGCTGCTCTTGGGGATAAGCTGACTGTAATTGGGAAAAGTGCCCTGGATAAGCTGTGATATCAGCTCTACGTTCTTCAGCCGAAAGAGAACCTGGCTCTTATTGGGGTTGAGAGTGATATCGACCGATTCTTCCTGGTCTGCCATGAGACGGTTCAGTTCGGCAAGGGTGCGTCCCGGAATAATGACCTCTGTCTCCTGGCTAACCGGAGCCGCGATGGGCAGTTTATAGACCGCCAGTCTGAAGCCATCGGCTGCGGCCAGTGTCAGTGAATCACCGCTAAACTGGGCACAGACACCGGTAAGTACCGGGCGGGACTCCTCGGTAGCTGCGGCAAAAACAACCTGGTTGATACCCTGGCGTAGGGCTTCGACCTCAACCTTGGTGGCAATACCCTCATCGACACTGGGTATCGGCGGGAAGTCCTTGGCATCAACCCCGCTGATGCGGGCCTCGAAGCGGGCGCATTTCAGTCCGAGGGTTTTCGTTTGCGGGGAAAGGGCAACATCAATCGTATCGCTGGGCAGGGAGCTGACAAACTCAGTAAGGAGCCGGGCGGGTACCGTGATGGCTCCTTCTTCTTCTATTTTAGCGCCAATCCAGCAACTGATAGCCATCTCCAGGTTGGTGGCAACAAGCTTGAGACGGCCTTCGTCAGTAGACAGGAGGACGTTGTTGGTTATTGGCAGCGTGGTTCTGGTGGCTACAGCTCTCCCCACCGTGCCAAGTCCCCGATTCAAGTTTTCCTGAAGACACGATAATTTCATTGCGCACCCCCAATTATTACCAGTGGTGGACTAGTATACAACATAATTCGGTACTATTCAAGCTCTATTGTTCCGCTTTTACCGCCGCTTTTGCGCACCAGGCGGACATTCTCTATTTTCATGCTGCGGTCTACGGCTTTACACATGTCATATATCGTCAGGGCAGCCACGGCGGTGGCCGTCAGCGCTTCCATCTCCACCCCCGTCTTGCCGGTGCTGCTTACGGTGCTGGTAATCTCTACGGTACTGTTCGCCTCGTCCAGATTGAACTCAACCTTGATATTGCCGATGAGAATCGGGTGACATAGGGGTATGAGGTCGGGAGTTCGTTTGGCCGCCATAGTACCGGCCAGTTGAGCTACTGACAGGACATCGCCTTTGGCGGTTCCGCCCTGCCTGATTAGCTGAAAGGTAGCCGCCTGCATCCTTACCGTACCTCTGGCCACCGCTTCACGGACGGTATCAGGCTTCCCGGTGATATCTACCATCCGGGTTCGGCCGGCATCATCCAGGTGGGTCAGTTTTTTATCAGCCATCTATTTTTATAACCCCCCGTTTCCCCCCTCGTTGTTTATCTTTTCCCACCCCGCCTTGAGGGTGGTGGGTGGGAATAGATATAAAAGGTTTCACCTCTCTTAGACTCTCCCTTTTTACCCCCCTACCTGGGAGAAAGGTCTGCCCTTATGCTTATTGCCCTCCGCCAGGTGGTGGCCCAGCGGCTTGCGGGTGATTGCCTCTTTGATCAGATTTTTTATTTCGTCAGCCGATGCGCCACTGCGCAGGGGTTCCCTCAGGTCTATTTCCTCTTCGCTCAACAGACAGGGGCGGAGCTTACCATCGGCCGTCAGGCGGAGTCTGTTGCACTGGAAACAGAAATGCTCCGTAATCGGCGTGATAAAGCCGATAGTGCCGGTAGCGTCGGGCAGGCGGTAGTATTTTGCCGGTCCGTTGCCGACGCTTACCCGGCAGGGCTCCATTTTGCCAAGCTGGCTGATACGGCGCTTCATGCTGGCGACGGACACGAGCCTGGAAACCCAGGAGGCGTCATCTATGACAGGCATATATTCGATAAAGCGCACGTGCCAGCCATCGCTGATAGTCTTGGCGGCAAAGTCCGTAATTTCATCGTCATTGATTCCGGACATGACCACCACATTAATTTTTACCGGATTAAGTCCTTCCTCGCGGGCAACCTCAATACCTTTTAACGTATCTTCAAGGTTGCCACACCGGGTTATCTGATTGAATCTGTCCGACTTGAGCGTGTCCAGGCTGACATTTACTCTATGCAGGCCGGCTTCCTTGAGTTCGGCGGCGTACTGTGCCAGAAAGGTGCCGTTAGTTGTCAGGGAAATATCATCTATGGTATCAATACGCGCCAGCAGGCGCACCAGTTCCGGCAGTCCCGCCCTCACCAGGGGTTCACCGCCGGTGAGCCTTATCTTGTTAATGCCCATCTCCGCAGCCACCCGGACGACGGCGTAAATTTCTTCATAGGTTAGGATGTCATAGTGCGACATCAGGCTGACGCCTTCCGCCGGCATGCAGTAAATGCAGCGTAAATTGCAGCGGTCGGTCACCGAGATGCGCAGATAGTTTATCGGTCGTTGAAACGAATCGGAAAGTCCAGTCATGTTATTACCCCTCTACGGGTATTATACATGAAAGCGCCGGCAATAAGCTATAGCTGAGGAAATGATGGTTTGATACAAAACAGAAAGATGCCTGAAATGATTAAAAATAATAAGGGAATGATAGAAGATTAGGTAATTTTTTAAGGGGATATTCTCCGGTACCGAGTTAGTCGGAACGTTTCAGACAGGTAAACTTGAAATAAAAAGTTAATTTACATTTACAGTAATAATGATAATGAACTTATCAGTAGAGGGTTAATCAACCTCAAGCAGTATGTCTTTTCATCAGCAGTTCCCGCGCTTTTTCCGCCGCCCGCGCCCGGTGGCTGATTTTATTCTTTTCCTCCGGCGGCAGTTCCGCCATCGTTTTTCCCAGCTCCGGTAGGTAAAAAACGGGGTCGTAGCCAAAACCATTATCACCCCTGGGCGTGGTGGTAATTATACCCCGGCACTCGCCGAAGCAGAGCTCAACCTTTCCATCCGGTGTAGCTATAGCTATCACACAGCGGAAGCGGGCGGTGCGTTTCTCATCGGGCACATCCCTGAGCCGTGCCAGCAGGTAGTCGATTCTATCGGCATCTGTCGCGTCTTCTCCGGCGTAGCGGTGTGACCGCGAGCCAGGCTCGCCCCCCAGAGCGTCGACCTCCAGCCCCGAGTCATCGGCCAGAGACAGCAGCCCGCTTTCAGCCGCCAGGGTCGTTGCCTTGAGCCTGGCATTTTCCTCGAAGCTGACCCCGGCCTCATCGACATCCGTGGGGATGCCCTGCTCAGCCAGTGTCACTATTTCGTAAGGAATGCCTTGGAGCAGGCTTTTATATTCGCGTACCTTGCCTTGATTGTTGGTGGCCAGCAGGAGTTTGTTACCGTGCAATATAACTCCTAAATATAATTGTACGAATGAAGCCGCAGTGAATAGCTGCGGCTCCACTTATTGTCTAATAATAGCCACCAGTTTTTAATCAGTCAAGGTCTTCAAATCTATCTCTGAGCTTCTCCATCACCTCGGGCATGGTGGTGTATTCCATTTCATCCAGAGGCAGGCGGTGCGGCTCAAAGGGGCCGTGGCGGCGCATCATATCGGCCATCTCGTTGGCCTGGTGGCGGGCCAGGTTGAACGACTTGTCGGCAAGCATGTCGCGTGGCCCGACGAGTTTGCCGTTGTTTAACTGGTAGCCGAGCCCTATAAGTCTTGGCGGGCCGTCAAAGCGGGACGGGGTGCTGTCCGCTACGGATACCGGCATCAGCGGTCCCATGTGGGAGCCGCGCATCCATCCCTCCACGAGAATGGGTGCGGCGAAAGGCTCCAGCACTTCACCTACCGCCGGGAAGATACCCTGGGCGCGTACAATGCATACCGGGTCGTCCTTGCCTACGTACTTGCCAGCTAAAAGCGACAGGCGTTCTGTCGAGGATGCCGCGGCTATCTCCCCGCTGGCCCGGTGATAGACTGCCTTGACCATATATCGTGCTGGCGCCCCGATAAACACCAGCATATCGTAAATTTCTTCAGGAGTATTAAATCTTATCTTCTTATGTTCCTTGACGTCATGCACCTCAAAGGTATAGCCACTGTGCATACTGGGGGCAATAACCAGACCGATGCTATTGAAGGGGTCGGCAAACATCTTGTAAAGCGGCATGTTCCAGGCGCCGGCGGAGGTCTTGTCCGCCATGAAAATAAG
>CAZPQB010000184.1:0-4625 GCA_964588605.1 uncultured Dehalococcoidaceae bacterium
TTACCGCGTACCTCCATTTTCCAGGGCCGGAATTCCTCGGGCTTATATTTCCAATCGAAATGGAATGGCCTGGTCCTTATTATCTTCCCATCCTTGACATCGACGGCGGCCATACTTGAGTTATCGCCGAAGTTGCTGAAACCAGTAGCCTTAATGCATGTTTTTTCTCCTGTCGTCTTTGGCTTACTCTTTGGCTCCATTTATACCTCCATACCTAGTATTTCAATACTCTTGGTAACCTTGTGACTTCAAAATGATACATTCCCGCTTCAGTTATTGTCAAAAACGCTGCATGATTATGACACCATGGTAGATATCGGTTGTCGTCTTTACAGGCAGTTCCTTCGATTCAAATTCTTCAGTTTAAATTTACCCAGCTAATACTCTTTCAAATCGTAGCCCGGCGGCAAGGTCGTACGGTCGGTTAAATGCCTCAGGGTATTGCTTTCTCAGTTCGTCCAGATTGACCCGTTCTACCTCGACTAAAAACCCACTGACCACCATACCGACAGCATTCCTCGAACTCCACTTGTATGGTGTAATGGTATTGATGGCACCACCCCTGTCAAGCTCGCCTGGTACTATCGGGTCATATCTGGCGCCGTGGTCTATGTAGGCAACACCGGGCATGACTCTCTCCGTTATATAGGCTCCGGCGAGGACACCACCCCTCTCATTTAATATCTTGACTATGTCTCCATTTTTAATATCTCTTTTAGCAGCTTCCTCCGGGTGAATCCACATGGGCTCATAGAGATATCCGTCCGGTCCCCTGACTTTACAGGTTGGGATTTCCTTGAACCAGGTAACGTCGTCGAGATTGGCATGCACCCTCCACTTAGGATGATTGGATTGACAGAGCAGGGGATATTTCCTGGCCCTCGGAAGTTGCAGGCTTTCCTGGTGTGACTCGCCGTAGGGTATCCAGTGGGGAACCGGTGGTCTCTCCTCATCATCGGGGAAGTGTTCCGCCAGGCCCAGGGAATAGAACTCCAGCTTCCCGGACGGCGTCCTCAGAGGATGTTTCTCCGGGTCTTTATAGAATTCGTACATGCCAGCCGGGTATTTCTCCCATTCGGGTTCGGTGGGGACAACGTAATACTGCTTTTCTTTAAATTCTTCCCAGGTACAGAGGTTTGCCTGAGGTACACCTGATACATCAAAGCCAGTTTTTATCCATTCCTGTACAGACTTACCCTGGGTATATTTTTCAAGCATACCCAGTTTCTCAGCTATCAGGCAGACTATCTCATACTCGCTCTTTGACTCGCCTATGGGTTCGATGCATTTATTTTCCAGAAAGATGCTCTCGAACTGATCACTTGTAATACCTTCCCCGATGTCCTCCGTCTCGTATTTGGTATTTGATGGCAGGACGATATCGGCGAAGTGACAGTCGTTCTCAAACCAGGGGTGCTGGGCTACCATGGTTTCAATTGACGAGTGCCGGTAAGCTTTTACATGGCTATTGCCATCATTCCAACATGTCGTCAGGCACGGGCAATCGGTCCATATCATATGTATTGGTGAGCAGCCCGGGACGGGATATACGTACTTCTTGAATTGATCTTCAGTCGGCAAAACCTGGTAGCCACTGCCGTATATGTTGAACTCGCCTTCTAAAATAGCCTCGTGAATCAGGCACTTTGGAATGACCTGTTTTGGCATAGGCGCGAAGAAGTCATACCCACGAACTGCTTCTGATATGTTCGGTTCAACAATACCCCAGGGCCTGTGTGGCAGGCATCGACGCTTCAGAGCTCCCGAAGCAAAAAATGCCCCTTCCAAGACAGCGTGCATGTGAACCCCCGGTTTACCGAGTCCCTGCATCGCCAGCAGTAGCACCTCAAGCCTGGCCGGTTCATGTGAGTACGACCCTCTGATGTAAGGGCCTCCGAGACCATGCGCTGTCGATGTCGTCTTGGATGCCCATTCTTTCGCCAGCGCTTTAATGATGCGGGATGGAACCCCGGTTATCCCCGCCGCCCATTTGGGGGTCTTGGGAATACTGTCTTCCTTACCGAGCACATATTCCTCGAATTTATCAAATCCGTGAGTGTGAGTCGCAACGTAGTCCTTGTCGTACGTCCCTTGTGTAATCCACAGATAAGCTATGGCCAGGTGCAGGGCGGCATCGGTATTGGGGAGAATCGGGATCCATTTATCGGCATGAATAGCTGCTCCGTAATTCAGGTCAGGACAGATGTATATCTGTTTTATGCCGAGTTCGGTGAACCAGTAGAACCACTGGCTTGCAATCTGTCCTGTTGCGAATCCCCATGTTGTGGTTTCCGGGTCACAGGCCCAGCAAAGTAAGAGTTCGGTATGTTTAGCGATGTCCGGTATAATATTGGTATTGTAAGGCCACTGCAGACCAACAGGTTCACATCCCCACACATGTTTGGCTCCGAAGTACCACCCCTCCCAACTATCAGGATTTCTTACCTGATATGTAAATCCTCCCATAAGCTCGAGGAGGCGGCAGCCGCAGCCATGAGTGGCGTGTATGGCTTTTGTCTCTCCGTGTCCATCTGCCTGTCCCAGTATCGCGTAAGGCCCGTATTCTTTATGTATCCTCTTTATCTCACTGGCTACTAATTCTGCAGCCTCGTCCCAGGAGATTCTAACGTAACCGCTCTTGCCCCGGTTCTGCGGATTCCTTTCACCGTTGGGGTCCCAATCTACCCTCTTCAGCGGATATAAAATCCTGTTGGGAGAGTAGACACGCTTTTTGTAGCCTAACCCGAAGGGTGCAATCAAAGATTTCATAGGTACGTTAAAAGTTTTACCACGCGCCTCAATCTTCCAAGCGTTAAACTCCTCGGGTTTATACTTCCAGTCATAGCGAAAAGGCCTCGTCCTGACAATTCTGCCATCTTTGACATCGATAAATGCCAAGTGTGAGTGTTTACTCCCCGCTGATAAGTCGGTACTCTTAATAACGGTTTTTTCTGAACTATCTTTTGGCACTATTCATTACCCCCTGATTTTTCCATTGTTTTTATATATTACACGGATACATATTGCTTGTCCACTATGGATCCGAATAAATCATAAAAACAAATTTGGCAAGAATCACTCCGACGCTTACTTCATAACGACAAGAATATAACAGTGTTAAGGCCGGAGTTGGGCTTTTCAATAAACAGCCTCACGTTCTAGTGAGCCAGTCTCAATTACGACGATGCCGAAGATTAGGCTTTGCTGTCAACATTTGGTGACCTGGCAAAGCTGCGATTTGAAAGGGGGAAAACCAGAAATCGGGTCAAGGCTCTGGTCATCGACAAGTGCACTAACATTTGCTTCGCCGGGCCACATGTGCGGCAATGAAACTACTCCTGCCAGTATGGTATCAGTGACATTAGCTTTCATCTTGATGCTGCTGCGGGGCGAGCTAATGGTTACCGTATCCCCCGACTTAATGCCCCTGGGCTTGGCATCGGCAGGATTTATATCAACCATCGGTTCCGGCGTTAAACTCCTTAGCTGGTCAATATTACGAAAGCCGGAATGGGTGTAAGTCATCGATCTGGCCCCCGAAGTTAGTACCAGCGGATACTCCTTTGCCAGGTCCGGCCGGCTTTGCGGGCTTTCCGGTGGCTCTTTATAAACCGGGAGCGGTTCAAGGCCGTGCTCAGCCAGCGTAGAACAGGCAATTTCAACCTTGCCGGATGGTGTCTGAAAACCGACCTGTTCATAGTATTTCTCCGGTCTTTTTGGAAGCGGACGGTCTAAGCCATCAGGGTGCTGCTTCAATTCTCGATAGGTTATGCCTGATGGTTCAAGTATATGGTTAACGCATTTTTCGAAGTCGCCATTCCAGAATATATCACCGAAGCCCAATCTCCTGGCCAATTCCGAGTATATCTTCCACTCCGGCCAGCTTTCACCAACCGGCTCAATGGCTGGCTCTATCAGCTTTACAAACTCAACTCCGTAATCAGCTATGAGTATTTCACGTTCCATCCATGATGCTATGGGCAACACTATATCGGCGAGTTGCGTTGATTGCGTCGGGAAGTACTCGGTTACCGCTATGAAATCCAACTTCTTCAGATTCTCAATCAGACGGTTGGAGTTCGGGAAGAATGTTGTATTTAGTCCTGCTGAGAAGAGGGCTTTGAGAGGGTGAGGATCGCCGCTTTCAATCTGGTCGGCTATGGCGTTGGCTTGCATCTCACGGTATCGTTGAGTCCATATCGGGAACCTTTTCGCACCTATGCCGGGTGGCATGTCGGCAACACGTTGATGAAGGGTAATGTCATTTATCGGTTGACTGTGAGCCATCCATCTGTTACCGCCGGATACTTCGAGATTGCCGGTCAATGCCACCAGCAAGATTACAGCCCGGTGGTTCTGTACACCGTTGTAATGATGGATGGTGCTCTGCGGGCTCATCCTTATTTGAGCTGGCTTCTGGGTGGCATACAGCATGGCTGCCTCCCTGATTTTAGCGGCTGGTACCCAGGTTATTTGTTCCACCCGCTCCGGCGGGTATTCCTGCACCAGCTTTTTCAGCTCATCGAAACCCACAGTCCACTTCTCAATGAATTCCTTATCATGGAGGTTTTCGCCGATTATGACATTCATCATGCCCAGTGAAAGAGCGCCGTCAGTGCACGGTC
>CAZPQB010000185.1:0-4612 GCA_964588605.1 uncultured Dehalococcoidaceae bacterium
TTATCCTCCCGGCATCTACCAACTTCGAGCATACTGATCTTTCAGAGTGGAATAGCGCCGGAGGTTATGGCGCTGATGACCAGAACAACAACCACCGTATAATAATCTATCAGCAGCAATGTATCGAGCCTCTGTGGGAATCCAAGCCGGATTATGAGATATATACTTTACTGGCGGAAAGACTCGGCTTTAAGGACAAATATACCGAGGGCAATAGCTTTGAAGACTGGAACAGGAAGGTATACGAATACTCTGACCTGCCTAAATACATCAGTTTTGAGGACTTTAAGAAGAAGGGCTATTTTGTGGTGCCGTCCATGCCGCCGGATGAAGAGCCCCTTGTATCTTTCCGCTGGTTCTATGAAGGGCGACCCTGTGACTTACATTCAGAGAGAAGAAATCCGAATTTCGGCACTGAACGTGCTCATCTCCTCGGGACACCTACCGGCAAGGTCGAATTTGTTTCGCAAACCCTCTTGAAGTTTGACGCTAGTGATAAAGAAAGACCTCCAATGCCACGATATATCCCGAGTTGGGAAGGATATAACACTAAAAAACTGACAAATAAATACCCGTTACAATTAGTCAGTCCTCACCCCAGGTTCTCGTACCACACCCATAATGACAACAAGAGTTTCTGGCTGGATGATATATCACAACACAGGGTAATTAAAGACGGCTATTCCTGGTGGCCGATACGCATCCATCCAGTAGATGCGAAAAAGAGGAATATCGGGGAGAAAGATATCGTGAAGGTTTATAACAGTCGTGGTGCGGTACTTTGCTGTGCGCATGTGACTGAAAGAATAAGACCGGGAACTGTACATTCATATGAGGCTGCAGCCAGATATGATCCGCTGGAGCCCGGAAAATCAGGTAGTATTGACAGAGGGGGATGCATCAACCTGTTGACGCCGTCAAGGATGGTTTCTAAGAATGCCCCGGGAGAAGCCAATAATTCTTGCCTGGTGGAAATATGTAAATGGGAAGAGTAAACAGACATATATTTTAATGCACATAAATAACAAATTCTTTAGGAGGTAAAAAAATGACTAACACACAAAAGGTTCCCACACCGAAGCTAGAAGATTATCAAAAAACTTTCGCCGAACACATGGCCTTTGAGCGAAAGAATGGCATTCTTCAGGTCCGCCTGCATACCAAAGGTGGCCCCGTGAAATGGAGCTTCGAAATGCACCAGGCGATGGCCGAGGCCTGGACTACCATTGGCCACGATCCGGAAAACGAGATTCTGATTTTGACCTCCACCGACCCTTACTGGATTGGAGAGTTTGACACTGCATCGTTCCTGGAGGCCGAGGAAAATCCCGATAAGAACGTTATTTTCGATAACGTCTGGCACGACGCCAGCAAGGTCGTGGATAATTGGGTGAATGATATTGATATACCCACAATCGGCGCCATCAACGGCCCGGGTCTGCACTGGGAAAATGCCTTCATGAGCGATATTACTCTCTGCACGCCGGACTTCATTCTGCGCGATGACCACTTCGGGGATGCGACGGTGCCGGGTGACATGCAATCACTGATTATCCAGGCTATATGCGGTCTCAAACGGGGTAATTATATGATGTTCATGGTCAACGGCGTCGATGCTAAAACCTGCCTTGACTGGGGCCTTGTAAATGAAATTCTCCCAAGGGAAAAGCTCCTGCCCCGCGCGTGGGAAATAGCCGAACAAATCATGAAGCAGCCACGGCCTATCCGTCGTTTGACGCACCATATCGCGATCCGCCCCTGGAAGCGTATCATCCTGGACGATTTTCATCTTCAAATCGGCCTGGAGAATTTCGGCAACCACCTGACGGCAATGCATCACCACTTCGATGATATTAAATCACGGTGGTCGGACGCGGAAAAGAAGCGATAGAAAGTGCTATAATTGGTTATAATTAAGGATGTCGGTTCGCCTTAAAAATACCACTTTACAAACCATATCCAGTCATGATTAGCAAAATGTAACCGGGTTCATGAAAAAGTGGTAGAAATATGGCGTAATGTTATTATGGCAGAAGGCAACAGGTTATTTCAATAAGGAGAGGTCCTATGGCAGAACAGGTGTTCACACAATGTACGGTTGGTGGACCGGTAAAGGTATATGTTGAAAATGGCGTCATCAAACGCATGCGTCCTATCATTTTCGATAACAACGATAAAGGTGGATGGACTATTAAAGCAAAAGGTAAGAAATTCTCCGATCCCCACCGTACCACCCTCAATCCTTATGTCGTTGGGGAACGAATGAGGGTTTATTCCGAAAATCGCATCAAGTATCCTTACCGGCGGAAAAATTTCAATCCAAACGGGGAACGACATCCCGAACTACGGGGGAAAGATGAGTATGTACGAATCTCCTGGGATGAAGCCCTGGATATGGTTGCCGGTGAGATTAAACGCATTAGAGAGACATACGGTCCTGCAGCTATTACAGCGATGTCCTCTTCTCATCATAATTGGGGATTGCTTTACTACAAGATGGGTCCGTACCCTCGTTTCTATAATATGCTGGGTTATACGGAGCTGCTTGATAATCCCGATAGTTGGGAAGGATGGCACTGGGGAGCAATCCATGCCTGGGGCTACTACTGGAAACTGGGACATTCGGATAACTTCGATATCCTGGCAGATGGCCTGCAGAACGCGGAACAGGTAATGTTCTGGTCGGTTGATCCCAATACCAGCGCGGGCGGCTACTGCGCCCAGGATACCACTATCTGGCGCCACTGGTTGAGAGAACTGGGCATCCAGCGAGTCTTTATCGACCCTTATTGCAACGCGACCGCTGCCCACGTGGGCGAAAAATGGATAGCGCCACGCCCCGGGACAGATGCCGCCATGGCAGAGGCTATCGCGTATGTCTGGATTAATGAGGGTACTTACGATAAGTGGTTCGTTGAAAACCGTACGGTTGGATTTGAGCAATTCAAATCACATATCCTCGGCAAGGATGATGGTATTCCGAGAACACCGCAGTGGGCTGCCAGGATTTGTGATGTGCCGGCACATACGATTACAGCCCTGGCGCGCGAATGGGCCGCTAAAAAGACCATGCTGGCCTGTGGCGCGATGTATGGCACCGGGGGTGCCTGCCGGGCCGCCTATGCCACGGAGTGGGCCCGACTGATGGTTTTACTGATTGCCATGCAGGGCCTGGGGAAGCCCGGCGTGAATATCTGGGGAGGGGTGGGTATGGGTGCCCCGCTGGACTTTCACTTCAATATGCCTGGCTATGCATCGGCTGGATGGGATGCCTTCAAAACGGTAGCCAAGTATAGTGCCTTTCCTGACGGAAACCCGGTAACTCAGAAAGTATATCGCATCCTGCTCCCCGAGGCGATTTTAAGTCCCCCTATTCACTGGCGCGGCGAAGGATTCTGCGGACAGTATTTCGACCAGAACCTTAAACCCATGACTTATCCCGAGCCGGGACCTAACGGAGCTGAAATCAAAATGATCCACCGTCATGGCGGCTCCTTCATCAGCACCATGACGGATACTAACCGATGGGTACGCATGTACCAGAGTCCCAAGCTGGAATTTGTCGTGATGCAGGACTGCCACTGGCAAAGCGAGACCAGGTTCGGGGATGTTATCCTGCCTGCCTCAACCAACTTCGAACATATGGACCTCTCGGAATGGACCGCACCTGGTGGCTATGGACATGGTAATGCCGGCACCAACCATCGCGTGATGATCTTTCAACATAAGTGCATCGACCCGCTCTGGGAATCCAAGCCGGATTGGCAAATCTACAGGGCTCTGGCCGACCGACTGGGCTTTCTGGAAGAATACGACGAGGGCAATTCCGAGGAAGAGTGGATGAGGAAAATCTTCGATTACTCCGACCTGCATAAGCATATCAGTTACGAGGACTTCAAAAAAAAGGGCTATTTCGTGGTGCCTTTACCTGATGACTACAAACCTACGGTATCCAATCGCTGGTTCTATGAGGGCCGTCCCTGTGATACCCCCGACCCCTTAAACCCTAACCTTGGGACAGACAGGTCGCACCTGCTGGCTACCTACAGCGGTAAAATCGAGTTCGTTTCTGAAAGTCTGACTAAATTCGATGTTAACGATAAAGAAAGGCCGCCCCTCCCCCGTTATATCCCGAGTTGGGAAGGTTATAACACAAGGAAACTCACCAGAAAATACCCATTGCAGATGATTACACCACACGTACGGTTTTCCTACCATACCCACCACGATAATAAGAACATCTGGCTGGAAGATATTCCACAGCACCGCATCAAAAAGGACGGCTATTCATGGTGGCCGGTACGCATCCATCCTCTGGATGCGGAGAAACGTAATATTCATCACGGAGATATCATTAAGGTTTATAATGACCGGGGAGCCGTTCTCGGAATTACTATTGTAACCGAGAGGATCAGACCCGGCACCATCCATTCTTACCAGGCCGGAGCCAAGTATGATCCCCTGGAGTCGGGAAATCCCGGCAGTATTGACAAAGGTGGCTGCATGAATTTGCTTACGCCATCGCGACTGGTATCAAAAAATGCTCCAGGCATGGCCAATAATTCCTGCCTGGTTGAAGTATGTAAATGGGAGGTTTAACCAGATGGCAAAA
>CAZPQB010000186.1:0-4582 GCA_964588605.1 uncultured Dehalococcoidaceae bacterium
GTCCTCGAAGGCAACGGCGCGGGATATCGGCCCGTTGTAGAAGAAGAGATTTAACCTGCGCCCCGAGGGGAGATTAATCGCATAAGCACGCGTCGGGTCGATGCTGGCATCACCGACCTCCTTCCACTTCTCCGCGCCCAGCTGGCGTACCCGCTTTGCTTGATGTGGAGCCAGGATAGTGAATTTAATTCCCATCTCCGCTAGTATATCCAGCGTCTCAACATCTACCGCTGTCTCGGGAAGCCACATCCCCTCCGGCTGTCGCCCGAAGCGGTGCTCAAAGTCCCGTATCCCCCATCGAACCTGACTGTACCTGTCCCGGTGGTTAGCCAGTGGCATTATCATATGGTTGTATACCTGCGCCACCGCCGATCCGTGCCCGGAGAAGTTCTGCTGACTCTGCCGGTCAGCTTCAATGATTGCCTGATAAACACCAGGGTTATATTTCTCCATCCAGGCAAGGAGGGTGGGACCAAAGTTAAAGCTTATCCTAGCATAGTTACTGACAATCTGGGTGATAAATCCCTCGTTGTCAAGGATACGAGAAGAAGTGTTAGGCTCGTAACATTCGGCGGTTACCCTTTCGTTCCAGTCGTGGTAAGGGTATGCCGAATCCTGTAGCTCAACGTATTCCAGCCAGGCATTTTCGCGGGGCGGCTGGTAAAAATGCCCGTGGATGCAGATGTAGCGCTCCATTTAGTTCTCCTTCTCAAAAAGGACAAATGACTTTGCTTCCAGAGTCAGATTAGCTTCGCCTTTTGGGCTGAATTTTTCAGGAATGTTACCTCCATCTCCGAGCCACCGGGCTTCTGTCGAGTCCAGTATTTTCCGCCACTCTCCCAGCGGAACCGGCTGATTTATCTTAACCTCACTATCACTTAGATTATATATTATTACGACTTCGCTGTCTTTTTGCCAGCGGCGGACCAAGATTGTCTTATTATCCTCATCCCCCGCTACCTCCATATTATCCTTGCTGAGGCAGGCGAGCGCCGTATTCATCTTACGCAGGCTGATAAGCTCGCGGTAGAAGTCACGCAGGACTTTATGCCACCCCTCCTTATACAATCCATGATTAATTTTAGCCATTAGGAAAGTGGCTTCGTCCTGCGGGTCGGGGATTTCCTCCTGCCAATTAAAAGCGACGAACTCTTCCTGGCGTCCCCGCCGCACCGCCTCAATAAGGGCCGGCTCGGAGTGGCTGACAAAATACGGAAATGGCGCCGTTTCCCCGTACTCCTCCCCCATAAATATCAGCGGCAGAAACGGCGAAAGTATTACGATGCCAGCAGCAAGTTTTAGAGTCTCCAACGAGACAATCTGGCTCATTCGTTCGCTCCTGGCCCGGTTGCCTACCTGGTCATGGTTCTGGGAAAAGACCACAAAGCTTCCTGCGGGGATATCTTTCGAGGAAGTGCCGTGACGATGCTTGCGGAAAAGGGAATACTCGCCGGAGTAGACGAAGCCTTCCTGAAAGGCTTTAGCCAGTTGCTTGATAGTGCCAAAGTCCTGGTAGTATCCAGTCTTTTCACCGGTGAACAGTACATGCAGGGCATGGTGGAAATCATCGTTCCACTGGGCATCCAGTCCGTAGCCGGCGGATTCCTGAGGCCGGATGAGGCGGTTATCGTTGGCGGCGCTTTCCCCGATGAGATAAATCTTACGGTCAAGCTTCTTCGCCTGATCGTGCACCGAGGCGGCAAGTTCCTCTATGAACTTATGGGATGAAATGTCCAATATAGCATGAAGCGCATCGAGGCGGAGGGCATCAAAATGAAACTCCGTTACCCAATATAGAGCGTTCTCAATAAAAAACCGTCGGACCTCGTCGCTGTAAGCCCCGTCGAAGTTGAGGGCAGCGCCCCACAGCGTTTGATACCTGTCGGTGAAATACGGCCCGAACTCCGCCAGATGGTTCCCTTCAAGGCCAATGTGATTGTAGACCACATCCAGAACCACCGCCAGGCCCTCGCAGTGGCAGGCGTTAACCAACCGCTTGAGCCCATCCGGCCCGCCGTAGGAGTCCTGAACGGCGTAGGGGAATACGCCGTCATAGCCCCAGTTACGGCTCCCGGGGAACTGGGCAACCGGCATCAGCTCCACGGCAGTTATGCCTAAGTCTTTAAGTTCATCCAGATGTTTAGTAGCGGCCTCAAAGGTTCCTTCAGGCGTAAACGTGCCTATGTGAAGCTCGTAAATAATGTATTCCTGAAGTGGCAGACCCAGCCAATCAGTATCTTCCCACCGAAAATCCGGGGTGACCACCTGGGAAGGCCCGTGAACCCCCCGGGGCTGAAAACGGGAGGCGGGGTCAGGGTACTCGGACTTCCGGTTTAGACGATAGAAATAGAGGCTACCCGGCGGTGCGCCTTCCACTACCGCGCCGAAGTAACCCCGTTCATTCTTATCTAAAGGTAGTATCTGCTCCCGGGGCTCAACAATATGTACTTCCACCCACTCTGCAAAAGGCGCCCACATATAAAACCGGGTTCTGTGCTGCTCCAGATACGCAGCACCAAGGGTTGTACCCATGTTCATTTCTTCCCTTTTTTCCTTAGCCTATCTATTTCCTTCAAAATATCACGAACCTCCGACAAGTGGCAAAACTCTTCAAGGGCGTAGCGAGCTTTGCGTTGCCAGTTAGGATGCTCATAATCAGTACCGGGCACATTTTGAGGTTGAGTCTCCAGCCACAGGTCTTCCAAGTTAACAAGCACGGTACATGCCCGGCTGCCGCTTAAAAAAAGCAGGCATGCCCTGAGAATATCACGGATATCGGCCCTGTCCTTCTTCAGCAGGTTTCTGTTGCGTAAAAAGCTAATCAGGGCTTCTTTACAAGCCTGGCGAGTCCTTTTTTCCACCCGCGCATTCTTTTTGTCCAGCAAGCCCATGCTCAATCTTTCCTGAATATCCAGCTCCTGCCAGAAGGCAGAGAAAGTAGGCATATCATGGGTGTTCAGGCTGGCCACAACACTTTCAGGTATTCGCCCCAGTGGCTTTCGGGGATTGCAGGCAAGTTCATAATGCACCACATACATGCGATGCAGATTATGGCTCGCCATCTCCGGCCTGATATAGGATGGTACTGTGCCCAGGTCTTCGCCGACGATGATGCTCTGATGACGATGAGATTCAAGTGCCAGGATGGCATAAAGCTCCTCAGCCCGATAGTGCACGTAAACACCGTGCTCGGCATCCAGCCCCTTTGGAATCCAGAAAAGCCTGTGGAGACCCATAACATGGTCGATACGGAGCATGCCGGCATACTGGAGATGATGACGAAGATAGTTAATAACGTAACGGTAACCCTGCTGCCTAATATTCTCAGGATGAAGCGGCGGAACCCCCCAGTCCTGCCCCTTGGTGAAAACGGCATCCGGCGGCGCCCCGGCCGTTGCTTCCAAAGTGAAGCTTTCACGCTCACGCCATACGTCATAGCCATCGGGGTGAGTTCCCAGAGGCAGGTCAAAATACAGGGTCGCGCCCCGTCTACGGGCTCCATCAGCAAGATTCTGAATCTGCTGGTGAGCCAGCCACTGGGCATATATATAGTAACGCTTGACCACTTCATCGTAATCGCCTTCATTCAAGGTACCGTCGCATAAACGCTTTGGCCATGAATGCCACGGCACCTGCTGTTTTTCCATAACCGCCCGGAAACGGGCGTAGTCCTCCACGGCGGGCTTATCCTGAATGAAGCGCTGGAAATCCGCAGACCGGCTCGACCTCTCTGTAGTCAGGTAGTGGCTGCATTCCTCCAGAACGCGGCGCTTCAACGCCATCAGCCGATGGTAATCCACCAGAGGTAAATCCCCCAGCGCCTTCCTCTCAGCCTTAAACTGCAATGACTGCAATAGCTCCTGCGCCCGCGGACATTCGGCGAGTTCATTAATACCGCCGATATCAATGTAAAACTCGTTCCACATAAGCCGGCTCACGGGTGCATAGGGGCTGGGTTCAAAAGGTTCGTCCAGAAATGTCGGTAGCAGAGGGAGGGTCGCCACAACATTCCCCCCCATATCAGATACCCAGTCAGCCAGAGCTTTAAGGGTGGAATAATCACCACTGCCCCAGCTATTTCGGGCATGCAAAGCATATAGCGGTAAAAAAGTACCCCACATCCGTTTTTCGACGTCCCCGGGAGGCAGGTACGCATTTAGAGGTGCTGATATGATTAGAGTCCCTCCGGTATTACCCTGTATCTCCAGGAAAAACTTGTGGTAACCCCAGGGGAGGTTTTCCGGCAGGGTAATGCCTTTTACCAGATATCGTCTCCCCTCAATATCCTGGCTCTCAAGGACAGGCAGGTCAGCGGTTTGCCACTGCCAGGTTTTCTGCAAGCCATCGTCCGTTTCCAGACAGCCGAACCAGGAAGCATCAGCCACAGTGGCCGGGACAACCACATTAATTACCAGGCATTCGCCATCCCAGGCTATTGTGACCGGCTCCAGCATCCGCTGCCAGAGTGCCTGTTTCCTTTCACGTAAGGCGGAGGCTATATCGTCCATGGATGTCACCGGTGCTCCCAGTGCCCGGATTACGGCCAACAAGCCCTCCACGGAAGCTTGCTGTCTATGGTGAG
>CAZPQB010000187.1:0-4572 GCA_964588605.1 uncultured Dehalococcoidaceae bacterium
AGCTGACCGAGATTGTCCAGGAGAACGTGGCCGAGCCGATAAGAAAGCAGTTCGATGGCTCTATAGAGCTGTTCACGCGTGAGCTGCCGACACAGAAGATACTGGACCGCGGCAAAAAGTACCTGACGCCTGCCGTGGAAGGGGAAGCTATACTGAGCATGGGGCGGGTGGTGGAATACGCCGAGCATGGCTTCAACGGCATCGTCAATATCATACCTTTCGGGTGTATGCCGGGGACGATAGTGAGCCTGCTATTGCACCAGTTCCGTCAGGACCACGGCCTGCCGGTATTGAACGTAGTGGTGGAGGGCACCAAAGACCCCAGCCAGGACATCCGGTTCGAGGCTTTTGTGCAGCAGTGCCGGGAGCATATGACGCAGAACAGGCGAAGCCACTAAAGGAATTTCGCTCTACCCCCTTTTTATCCCCCCATTTCTTTGAAATCTTTTCCCACCCTGCCGCCCTCGTATCATCCACGTCTTAGACCGCGAAAAATTCCACCCCTACCCACCGGGAGGGCTGATACCTAGCTGCTGATACAAGGTGAGCGAATCAAGATATGGCCACACCTCCACCTGCTTGCCGTCTTTGAAGCGGGCGAAGGCAGCATTTGGAAGTGCCATTTGCTTGCCGGTCGGGGCGATACCCGACATCTCGCCCTTGAACGTACCCCGCATCATATACCGAATCGCTACCATGTCCCCTTCGGCAACCATATCCTCAATCGTAATATGAAGGTCGGGGAAAGCGGTACGAAACGTGGCGATGTATTGCTTGGTGCCCTCCGGGCCTTTCACCTCCGGAGTGGTATGGAAGACATAGTTAGGAGCCATAAGCTCATCCACTAACGCCAGATTTCCCTTGTTGAATACCTCATCATTAAGACGGCGGACGGCTGCTTTGTTTTCTTCTACAGACATTTTATTTTCTCCTTTTATTAATTTACGGCATAATGTTAATTAACTATATGAAACATCGATTTCTACTGTTCAATAGGCGTTACCCCCAATACTTAACGAAACAGCCCAAATAAAAAAGGGCACCAGCTACCGCAGTATAAATAGCGGTGCCGGTGCCCATATTCTCCCGTCATCTTCAACCGCCAAATTGCCTATATTCTAAATCAAATCAGTTCACGTGTGAATAATTATAACTGTTTGTGCAAATTTGTCAAATCCGCCGCTCTTTTCGATAATCTGGGGAGGGGTGGTTTGACGTAACCCCTTAAAACGATACCTGTTATCAACTCATAAAAAAGGGGAAATACATGACCTAGAAATGGTTTATACCCGCACAGATCATCAACAAGCTCAGGGAAGCAGAAATTCTCTTAAGCCAGGGAGAAACCGTTGATGTAATCAGCAAGAAGATCGGGGTAAGCGCCCATACCTACTATCGCTGGCGCAAAGAGTACGCCAGAATGAGAGTAGGCCAAGCCCGCCGGCTTAAAGAGCTGGAGCAGGAAAACTCCCGACTCAAGAAGTTGGTAGCCGATATATCTCTCGATAATGCCATTCTTAAAGAAGCCTCACGGGAAACTTCTAGCCCCGTCACCTTTATCTATTACAGCTTGAATGCCCTATAGTAAAATGTGCTCGTATATGGTCCCGGCGCTTTGCCGGTAGGAATGGAAATCCAGTAGTAAACCTGCGTAACATGGTCCGTGGTTAACGGTTGTTCCACCGTATACCAGGTAACATAAGCATCAGTCAATGTGCTGGCACCAGTGAGATCATCACTGTCATTATACTTGACATTACCGATGTCTATTGTGTCTGGTCCGGAAAAGTCGGTACCCTTAAGCTGGACACCGATATCCACATTGCTTTCAGCGCCGATGGTGATGGTTACTGCGCCCTGTGAACCTCCCCAGTCAGCTGGACTGTCCGGTTCTCCGGGGTTAACCACGCCAAAAAGAATACCATTATTACCATAGTCGGTGATGGTTAAAGAGATTATCTCCCCTGACGTAGAATCGAGCGCAATCCAGTCGATGTTGGGGCCTCCTGTGGAGGTAATGGACTCCAATCTTATAACATTGTCCCCGATATTAAGAGGGACATCTATGGTTTGCCCTCTCCAGGCTGACCAGGCGCCCGAAGGTGTAAACGAAGTACTGCTACTAATAGTTTCACCGTTGACCTTAATCTCCATAGGTATATCTTCAGAAAGGCCGTTGGCATACCTGATGACCAGGGTCTTCGTTACGGCGGCAGTTGAATTTGCCGTCACCTCTACATAGCTGCTCACCTCATCGTCAAGATTTACATACGAGGCGCCGGTAAACCCACGATTCGTCGTCTCCGTTACGGCGTTATACAGGTTTCCATTTTCTGCCTGGCATAACTGCCTCAGGTCAGTATACTTCGTCCTCTGCTGCTCGGTGGCAAACAGAAATACCCCCTGACCGTGATCATCATTGGTTGCCTGCGGTTGTTCGATATAAACCTGGTAAGAAACGCAGGCACCACAGCCCGGACAGATGCCGTATAATTCCGTTTTACCCGTGGCATCAAGTTCTATATTGCTCAGAATCCCCTCATACCCTTTCTTGGCGGTGCTGTAGTAGTCGGCACTGCTCACATAGCCGGCATCTATAGCTTTCGATATTGCATAGGTGTACAGGCACCCGCTGGACTCTTCCACCCAGTTATCTGTCAGGTTGCCCTTATCCACGACCTGGTACCACAAGCCGGATGTGCTGTCCTGATAATTCTTGATACCCTCGAGGCGCTCGACAAGTATGTCAATAATAGTCTGCCTGTCGGGGTGGTCGGTGGGAAGTTTCTCAAGCACTTCGATGGAGCAAACTACATACCAGCCCAATGCCCGGCACCAGACCTCGGGTGAGAGACCGGTATCCGGGTTGGCCCAGGGAGCCTCGCGGGCCTCGTCCCATGCGTGCCAGGCGAGTTTTGTCGCCGGGTATTTCAGGTGGTCGTTGTATATCAGCAGCTGGTCCACGCACTCATCATTACAGTATTCAGCGTCATCAAATACCTCGCCGTAGTTAATCAGGAAGACCGTAAACATGAAAACACCATCCAGGTAAAGCCGGGTATCCCAAGGATCATATAAACGGTGTACCAAGCCGCCGTCGGTTGTCCTGGTCCAGGTATCAATACTGTCCCTCATCTGCTGTGCGGCAACAGCGTACTTGTACGTGCTTTCATCGGTTGGTTCATATAGGTGGCACAACTGTACGCCAGGCATAAAATTATCACATTTGTTCAGGGTAACGCCGTTCAAGCCGCTGTCAGTTACGAACCTGTCTACCCAGTCTCTAATGAAGTTGTAATAATCAATGTTGCCTGTTCTCTCATAAACCCTCCACATGCCCTCCAACACCAATCCTTGAGGGTAATCCCATTCCCCAAATGATTCGGGTGTAAACCTGGCTAATATGGAATCACAGAGCTTTACAGACCAGTCAATATCCTCGTCTGTATCCTGGGTAAGAACAATCCGAGGGGTCATCACAGCAACCATAATAATTACTATGAACAATATTATTATCAGCGTGAATCTAAGTTTTGATCTATTTATCATAAGTGTAATGAACCTGCATTGAATAACATATTTCTCTGGGAAGATAACCTGACAACAAATAGAGCATCGGACGATTTGACGGGGTCAGTTGTAAATAAGGATACAGGGTATTTTATACACACTGCAATCCTAATTCTTTTAACGTTGAAGTAATTAAGACCTTACCTATCCACGAGATTTAGCAACACATCCTTTCGTTGATTATCTTTATTAAACGCATATTTCAGTTGCATATGAGTTATACACCCATGTCAATACAAAGTCAAGTCATTTCGGCCTGAAACTGGTTCACTCACTCTGTCTGCTATAGCAGTTATGATGATTTTTTGTCAATGTGCTACTTATAAACAGGAAAGGTATTGTAAATCATCAAGGAAAATGGTGCCTAACAGGATCAAGGTCAAGCCCAGGCAGAGACCATGATAGGGAAATATGTGTCTGGCATCCCACGGTACATTTCAACGTTTTATGTGTTCATTAATTGACACTATGCCAGTAAATAATTATAATTATTCAGTTTCACACAGGGTAAATCGACAGGGAACTAATGAAAAACAAACCCTTATGGTTGTTAGTTAGCTACACGGTGGTCATGGCTTTACTGCTCTCAAGCTGTTCTCCACCTCCGCCTGAGAAGGAAGCCGGGACAACTACCCTACCTGAGACGACTCCGCAAGAGCCTGCTCCACCTGAGGGTGAAGACGAAACAACGATCCTGCCGGAGACGGTTGTACGGGAGCCTGTTAACGGGGCACAGGTTGTCTTTAAGTTTGACCAGGTGGACTCGGAAGAACATGCGGTTGCCTTCCGCTCAATAGGTTTCCTTAACATGGATGGACAGATTATGGATGAGCAAACGCTGTTCTTCGGCACTAACGATATGGACGGTTTGCTTGGAGAAGGGTGGCTGGATATTGAAGAGTCACCGGATGACGGCGTTATTCAATGGGCGGGAGGTCCTTCGCATAGCTCGAGTATGCAGCTTCAGATACCTGACGGGACTGAGGGGCTTCTCTTCGAGGT
>CAZPQB010000188.1:0-4551 GCA_964588605.1 uncultured Dehalococcoidaceae bacterium
TACCAAACAAATTTGGTGGACGTGAGAACATAGAGGCGATTGATTTCTTACGGCGTTTCAACCAGGCGGTATATCAGGAAAAACCGGACGTGCAGACGATCGCCGAGGAATCCACATCATGGCCGATGGTATCAAGACCAACATACATTGGTGGGCTGGGATTCGGCCTCAAGTGGGACATGGGCTGGATGCACGATACGCTGGATTACATGTCCAGAGACCCCGTCTACCGAAAATACCACCAAAATAGTCTGACCTTTCGTATGATATATGCATTCTTCGAAAACTTCGCTCTTCCCCTTTCCCATGATGAGGTGGTACATGGCAAATCTTCCCTGCTGGGGAAAATGCCGGGCGATGACTGGCAGAAGTTTGCTAACTTGAGGCTGCTCTTAGGATATATGTGTGCCCAGCCTGGGAAAAAGTTGCTCTTCATGGGTGGGGAGTTTGGGCAAAGGCGTGAGTGGGCACATGACGAAAGCCTGGAATGGCAACTCCTGGAATACCCGCTCCATTTCGGTCTGCAACGCTGGGTCAGCGACTTAAACCAGCTTTACCGTAGTCAGCCTGCCCTCTATCAGGTAGACTTTGATCAGGCCGGTTTCGAATGGATTGACTGCAATGATGTTGAGCACAGCGTGGTCAGCCTGATGCGCAAGGGGCGTTCACCCGAGGATAGTGTTGTTGTCGTGTGTAATTTCACTCCCCTGACTCATTTCAACTATCGAATCGGGGTGCCGCAAGCCGGATTCTGGAGAGAACTGTTGAACAGTGATGCCACGGACTATGGAGGCAGTGGTAAGGGTAATATGGGTGGTGTGGAGGCTGCCCCTATCCCGCTACACGGTCGACCTTATTCTATGACGTTCACTCTGCCGCCACTGGCCACTGTCTTCTTCAGGCATGCGGAGGCAAAACTATGAGCCCTGCTGCCGGTAAATATAGCTTCTTTTTCAAGCCAAGAAGTATAGCTGTAATTGGCGCTTCTCGCCAACCGGGTAAAGTTGGCTATGACACACTGAAGAACTTAATTGATGATAATTATAAAGGTAAGATTTACCCGGTAAACCCGAGTGCGCCAAATATTCTCGGGCTGAAGGCTTACAAGAGCGTTGGGGAGATTGACGACGAGATTGACCTGGCACTGGTTATTGTTCCGGCAGAACTGGTTATAAATACCTTCAAAGAGTTGATAAGCAAAAATGTGAAGGGCGCCGTAATAATTGCGGCCGGCTTCAGAGAGATAGGCGGAGCTGGGGTGCAGAGGGAAAGGGAGCTGGCCGAGATGTGCCGGGGTAAAATCAGGGTTATCGGACCGAACTGCCTCGGCATAATAGATACCTATTCTAATCTGAATGCCTCCTTCGCCCCAACCATGCCCCGCCAGGGTAAAATCGGATTTATGTCACAATCCGGAGCCATGGTTACGGCTATTCTTGACTTCGCCGCCGGCAGGGACATCGGCTTTTCCAAGTTTATCAGCATGGGTAACAAAATGGACCTTGACGAGACGCATTTCCTCGAGATTCTGGGGGAGGATGACAATACCAGGGTCATCATAGGCTACCTCGAAAGCGTTGTTGATGGAAAAATGTTTCTTGAGACCGCGGATAGGGTTTCAAGGAAAAAGCCGGTCATTATCTTCAAATCCGGGGTGTCAGCCGAAGGAACCAGGGCAGCCTCTTCTCATACCGGATCATTATCCGGACTGGATAGAGCCTATGAATGTGCCTTTACAAAATCAGGCGTGATAAGAGCGCGATCGATTGAAGACCTGTTCGATTGGGCAGAGGTGTTTGCCTCTCAGCCATTACCGGAAGGGAAGAGAGTCGTCATTATTACCAACGCCGGAGGACCGGGGATAATCGCTACTGATAAGGCTGCTGAAGAGAAACTGATACTCGCCACGGTGAATGCGGCCACCGCCGGAAAGTTAAAGGAGACATTACCACCGGCGGCGTCAGTTTACAACCCGATTGATGTTCTCGGTGATGCTGACAGCCAGCGCTATCAACAGGTTATTGAGTTGGTAGCTCAAGCAGAAGAAGTGGATTGTATGCTCATTATCCTGTCACCACAGGCGAATACACAGATTGAAGAAACGGCGAAGATAGTCTCCAATTTTTCCTACACCTCACCTAAAACAGTAATAACATCGTTCATGGGTGAGGAAAGGATGGCTACAGCCTTCAGCATTTTCAGGCGGGGAAGGGTGGCCAATATCTCGTTTCCCGATAGGGCGATGAGAGCTATGGCCATCATGGCTAATCACGGTGCCTGGAAAAAGCAGAAGAAGCCTGAAGCATACTATAAAGACATAGACGAAGATAATATCAAGAAATTACTTAAAGCCAAGGCAGAAGAAGGCAAAATCAAGCTGGTTGATTTTGAGGCTAGAGCGCTACTTGAAATGTGTCGAATTCCTACTTTGCCAACAGTACTCACCCATACCGCAGATGAGGCGGCAGATGTCGCGAAGCAAATCGGCTTCCCGGTAGTGATGAAGGTTTACTCTCCGGAGATTCTACATAAAACTGATGTAGGCGGGGTAAGAGTGGGATTAAGGACTTCTAAAGATGTAGCCAAAGCTTTTGAAGCTATCATGGTCAGCGTACAGAGGTTCCTGCCGCAGGTACCCGTTCTGGGAATCACGGTGCAGAAAATGGTTGAAGGCGGGAAAGAAGTTATCGTTGGCTTTTCCCGCGACCCGCAGTTCGGGCCACTGGTAATGTTCGGATTGGGCGGTGTCTATGTTGAGGTTCTCAAAGATGTTAACTTCGCGCTCACGCCTCTCAGTAAAAAAGAGATACGAGAGATGGTCACCGGGATAAAATCTTTCCCACTGCTCAGCGGTGTTCGGGGCGAGAAGGAAAAAGACATCGAAGCACTGTATGAAGTCATCGCTGTTGTCGGAACCCTGGGTGAGAGGTTTCCGGAAATAGTTGAGATGGAGATTAATCCACTGATGGTAAAAGATAAAGGCGAAGGGGTCTGGGCGGTTGACGGAAGGCTTATCTTAAGGGGGGATTAGGAATGATTGAATTATTTATCGGTTCGACGACCAAGTATGCCGGCAAAACAATGGCCGTGCTTGGCATACTGGATTATTGGAAAAGCAAAGGCATGAAAATAGGCTACTTTAAACCAATTGGTAAAAACTTCACTCTGAAGGAAGATATGAAGGTCGAAGAGGACGTACTGCTCATCAAAGAGTATTACTCACTGGAAGACGACTTATCGCTTATGTGTCCGTTTTACCTCGGTCATCAGGATTACGTCGACCTAGTCCTTGGCAAGCTTGGCGATGCTGAGAGTAAGATTTATAGTGCCTATGAGCAGGTTAAGAAGGGAAAAGATGCAATTCTCGTAGGGGGCGGCCAAGACCTGTTCGACGGCTTCTCGGTTGGGGTCTCTAATTTAAGTTTTATTGAAAGGATGAACATGCCAGTTATCCTGGTCGACGCGCCAGTATTTGGAGAGGTCAACCTTGATGCCATAGTAGCGATGCGTGACAGACTTGGTGATGGGCTGCTCGGTGTTATCCTGAATCGTCTTCCTCCGGAAAGCGTAGATTTCACCAAGAAATACTTCGTCCCTTTCCTGGAAAATAAAGGCGTCAAGGTCTGGAGCCTGATACCAGCCAACCCTAAGCTGAGCTCTCTAAGCATCGGGGAAATCAGAGATGCGCTCGGAGGGAATATTATCTGCTGTGAGGATAGACAGGATGAGGCGGTGGAGAACTTCATGGTCGGTGCCATGAATGTCGAGGCAGCCTTAAAGCACTTTCGTGCCCAGGCAAATAAAGCAGTAATAACCGGCGGTGACAGAGCTGACATTCAACTTGCTGCCCTGGAAACCCCAACAAAGGTTATTATTCTAACGGGAGGCATGTATCCGGATAGCTCT
The DNA here is from genome assembly GCA_964588605.1 of uncultured Dehalococcoidaceae bacterium. GTDB lineage: Bacteria > Chloroflexota > Dehalococcoidia > Dehalococcoidales > RBG-16-60-22 > CAZLEY01. The sequence continues at coordinate 3,907 of CAZPQB010000188.1, forward strand.
ATAATATCCGCCGCACAAGGCAAAAATGTTCCTATAATGGTTGTGGCTGATGATACTATGACAGTGGTAAGTAAGATGGACTCTGCGATTCGTAAGGTCAGCGTGCGCGGAAAAAGAATTGAGGAAAGCATCTCCACTTTTCAGAGATTTGTTGATGAGAAGTATCTCGAAATGCTGTCGAAATGACTCTTCAAAGAGGAGAATATTTACCAGAGGTGAGAAATGGAGCTAGCCAGGGCTAGTGGCATATTGCTGCACCCGACCTCTCTGCCGGGGCCTTTCGGTATGGGAGACCTGGGTCCGGAAGCGTATAAGTTCATCGACTTCTTAGCGGACACGGGACAGAGTCTCTGGCAAATTCTGCCCTTAGGCCATACAAGTTATGGCAACTCGCCGTATATGTGCCTTTCCGCGTTTGGCGGAAACCCTTATCTAATTAGTCTCGAGAAGCTTGTGGATGAGGGGCTCTTGGATCAAACCGATGTTGAGAATCTGCCTGATTTTCCGATAGATAGAGTGGACTATGGCCGGGCAATTAATTACAAAATGCTCCTGCTGGCTAAGTCCTTTGAAAATTTCAAAGAGAAGAACTCCACGAGATATCCAGAGGATTTTTATACTTTCTCAGAGACAAATGCCTTCTGG
>CAZPQB010000189.1:0-4548 GCA_964588605.1 uncultured Dehalococcoidaceae bacterium
CGAGTTCGACGCCGCCTTCGAGAAGTACGACGCCCTGGTGACCCCCACCTCCCCCACCGTCCCCTTTAAGATTGGTGAAAAGATGGACGACCCGCTGGCGATGTACCTCAGCGATGTCTGCACGCTGCCGATAAATATCGCCGGTGTGCCGGGAATCTCGGTGCCGGCGGGCTTTGCCGACGGCCTGCCCATCGGTATGCAGGTAATCGGCAAGCCCTTCGGAGAAGAGACAATACTGAGAGTCGCCTACGCCTACGAACAGGCCACCGAGTGGCATAAGAGAAGGGCGGAGATTTAAAGAGGGGAGGTGATTTCAGATGGCGAAATTATCTGAAGGAGATGAAAAATTTGCGTATTATTTCCATAATAACCAAGATGTATATCATCATCATAAAGAGCAGATGGCGTACATTGGTTTCTTGATACAAACAGCATTTTTCACAGCTATAATGACAATTAACTGGAACCAAAATGATGCTGATACATCGAGCTTAACTCCTGTTATGATGCTTGCTTTTGTTGTACCTTTTTGGATATTTATACATGTATTCATTAGGTGGCAATTACGCCTTCGGCGACTTGCCGCAATCAAGAGCGCCACGATCCTAAGAGTCATTTTAAAAAATCTTGATGTAAATAATAAAGAAATAGAGAGAAACGAAAATCATACTAAACAACAGAATAATACTGATTGTAGTAAATCATGCTGGTTATCAATAGTTGATAGGTTTTTATGGCCCGTTTCATCATCCCTTGTTGAATCCGATATTAAGATAGCAGAATACCCTAATTGGTTTCAGAAGGAGTTCAATTCTCGTTTAACCGAAGGGACAGGGGCTCACGCCGGTGAGATACTAGTTACTTGTGGTAGTTGGATTATATTGATTGGAATGATTGTTAAATTAACTGTGTTATCATACTAGTATTTTCGGGGTGTTAGTAACTTTTCTAAATGATCTGGGTGGGGTATAAGCGGGGCTTTTCACGGGATAAGCCGTAAGTGATGCGAGGGTGGTCGGGTGGGAAAAGATATCTAACGAGGGGAGGGGAGGGGTAAACGAATATGGAAGTCGGCAGCCAGTGGTATAACCGCATCGCCACGGAGATAGACCAGTACCAGGTCACGCTGGGACAGAAAGACTTTAAGAAACACAAGCTTGACCTGCTCCTGCGCATCGCCAAGAGAGTCGACGAATTTTCCACCACCTGCTCAGAGTGTGAAACGCTCAAGCAGGACATCACCAATATTGTGCAGGAGATGAGTATGCTGGTACAGATGCCAAATAAAGCAGGCTTCAAAAGGCATGCCAAGGCTATAGAGGGCATGGTTGAACACCTTAAAAAAGTCCATAAGCTGGTGGAAAAGGGGCATTACATGGGCATGGGCATCGGTATCGGCATGGCTATCGGGGCGGTAGCCGGTGGGTCACTCGGGGCGATACTTGATAATACGGGTCTCGGTACCGCCATAGGGGTTGGCCTGGGTCTGGCCATCGGCGGTTATCTGGACAGGAAAGCCAGGGAGGAGGGGCGGGTCATCTAGGGGGTGGGTTTGGATTACATCACCGTAAAATGCTACTCCGGGCATACGTATGCCGAAGAGCCGCGCTCCTTCGAGTGGGAGGGTGTGGAATATGAAGTCGAGGAAATCACGAGGGCATGGCGGGAACCGGGGGAAAGGCATTTTTTAATACGGGTGGGGGGTAACAAATTGTTTGAAATCTGCTATAATGAAGCGAACGGACGGTGGTCGATAAAGGGTTGAGGAGGTAAGGAGATGCTGAAGGATATTCTAAAGATACTGGAAAATGATGCCCGCACCACCACCAAACAGATAGCCACCATGACCGGCACGACCACCGCCGAAGTCACCAGGCTCGTTAAGCAGGCGGAGAAAGACCGGATTATACTTAAATACAAGACGGTGGTTAACTGGGACCGGGTGGAGGATGAGCAGGTCTGGGCATTGATAGAAGTCAAGGTGACGCCGGAGCCGGAAGCCGGGTTCGACTCTATAGCCGACCGTATCTGCCAATTTTATCAGGTGCGTTCTGTCTACCTGGCTTCGGGGACGTATGATTTGCTCCTTGTCGTCGTCGGCAAATCCGAGCACATCATCGCCGACTTCGTATCGGAGAACCTGGCACATATCGAAGGCGTCCAGGGTACGGTTACGCATTTTGTATTGAAACGTTATAAGGATGACGGTGAATTTCTCGAGGGAGGGGAGGGGGTTAAGCGGCAGCCGGTAATACTGTAGGCAGTCGCATAATCTCAGGAGTATTATGTCCGTAAGGCAAATCGGCAAGAGCCGACAAAAACAGAAGTTTATCTCAAAGCGGGCGAGTCGTCTCTCGCCTTCGGGGATACGCAAGTTCTTTGACCTGCTGGCTTCCATGGAGGGGGTAATATCTCTGGGGGTGGGTGAGCCCGACTACGCCACGCCCTGGCATATCAGCGAGGCAGCCGTGCAGTCGCTGGAGAAGGGCTACACGATGTACACCTCCAACTCGGGGATACCCGAACTGCGGCAGGAGACATCGCGGTACCTCGGGGAGACCTATGGTGTTGAGTATGAACCTTTCGGGGAAATATTGATTACCGTAGGCGTCAGCGAGGCTCTGGACCTGGCGATGCGGGCGATACTTAATCCCGGGGATGAAGTCATTATGACCGACCCCCATTACGTTGCCTATGACTCCTGTGTTATCCTTGCCGGTGGCAAACCGGTGATGGTGCCAACGAGGGAGGAAAACAACTTTGAGGTTGACGCTGCTGATATCGAGGCGAGGATTACCGGCAGGACGAAGGCGATACTGATTGGCTATCCGGCCAATCCTACCGGTGCTGTGATGAGCCGCGATAAGCTTCTGGCAATAGCTGAAGTAGCCCGGCATTATGGACTGCTGGTTATTTCCGACGAAATTTACGCCAGACTGGTTTACGGCGTGGAGCACACCTGCTTTTCCAGTCTGCCTGACGCCAAGGAGAGTACCATCCTGCTGGGCGGGTTCTCCAAGGCATATGCCATGACCGGGTGGCGTGTTGGTTACGCCGTGGCGCCGAAGGATATCATTACCGCCATGACCAGGATACACCAGTATACGATAATGAGCGCGCCCACCATGTCCCAGGTAGCTGCCATCGAGGCGTTAAAAGCTGGTGAGAATAATGTGCTGGAAATGGTCGAGGACTACAACCGGCGGCGTCTCGTCATCATTAAGGGATTGTGCGATATCGGCATGAGCTGCTTTGAGCCGCGGGGGGCTTTCTATGCCTTCCCGTCCATAGCCAGCACGGGCATGACCTCGGAGGAATTCTCGGAGAAACTGCTCGTTGAAGAAAAGGTAGCGGTGGTGCCCGGCTCGGCCTTCGGGGATTGCGGGGAAGGATATGTCCGTTGCTGCTACGCTACGTCGCTGGCCGATATAGAGGAAGCTTTGAACCGCATGGGGCGGTTTGTTAAAAAGTACAGGAAATAGAGGGTGGTTATCTCCGCCCCTTTTCTTGTTTTTCCACCCAGCCCCACGTTCCCCTATCATTTTCTTTCCCATCCGGGCCCGCCCTCGGGGCATGTACGGCTAATGCCTATGAAATTTCCCCTGCCACCCTGCCACAGTGATTTTCTTTCCCACCCGAGCCCACCCTCGGGGCATGTACGGCTAATACCTGTGGAATTTCCCCTGCCGCCCTGCCACAGTGATTTTCTTTCCCACCCGGGCCCACCCTCGGGGCATGTAGGGCTAATGCCTTTGGGAGTTTCCCTGCCACCCCGCCATATTGATTTTCTTTCTCTCTCCCTTCGGGGGAAAAGGGGTGGGGTATATTCACGGTCCAAGCCGCTGATGATACGAGGGCGGCCAGCCTACGCTAACCTGCTCGCCGCTCCTCCTGAGCTTTGGCAGGCGAGAGCTACGGCGGGCAAGCTGGGTGGGAAAAGATATTTAACGGGGGGGGTGTGGGTAAGGTAGATATGATTAAATTACCCCAGCCCTACCCTCTTTTTGACCTCGGCGAGGGTCTTTTCGGCGAGGGGGCGGGCCTTGGCGGCTCCCTCTGCCAGAATAGCGTCGATGTGGCCGGGCTCGGAGGTTAATTCGCGGTAGCGTTCCTGAAGCGGGCGCAGTCCTTCTACGACTACTTCAGCCAGGTCTTTCTTGAGGTCGCTATAGCCTTTACCCTTGAATTTAGCTTCTATATCGTTATCATTCATTTTGGTAAAAGACTGATAAATGCTCAGCAGGTTAAAGATACCGGGGCGGCTCTCATCGAAAAGGATATCTTTCTGAGAGTCGGTGGTGGCTTTCATTATCTTGGTGCGTATCATATCCGGCGAATCAAGCAGGTTGACGGCATGGCCGGAACCAAACTCACTCTTACTCATTTTCATAGTCGGGTCGTCCAGTCCCATGATGCGGGAGCCGACATCCGGGATAAGGGGCTCCGGCAGCACGAAGGTCTCGCCGTAGATGTTATTGAACCGCTGCGCGGCGTCCCGGGCCAGCTCCACGTGCTGTTTCTGGTCCTCGCCCACCGGCACGACATCGG
>CAZPQB010000190.1:0-4498 GCA_964588605.1 uncultured Dehalococcoidaceae bacterium
TAATAACTATATCGAGAGCGTCTGGTGGGCGATAAAGCAGATGTGGGACAGGGGGCTGGTCTACCAGGGCTATAAGGTTACCCCCCACTGCCCCCGCTGTGGCACATCGCTGAGCTCCCACGAGGTCGCCCAGGGCTATCAGGAAGATACCGAAGACCCCTCGGTTTACATAAAGTTCAAGGTTGTGGATAGAGCGAGAGAATACTTAGCGCAGTTTGGGGCCCGCCGGGACTTACCAACATACTTGCTTGCATGGACAACAACTCCCTGGACACTGCCAGGGAATACAGCTTTAGCGGTGAATCCAGATGCTGACTATGCTATCGTAGAAGTCGAAATTGAAGGGCGGAAGGAACAGATTATTCTGGCTGATGCTCTCATTAAGGTTGTGTTTATTCAAGATTACAAGATTTTAGGAACTTGCAGTGGTAACGAACTGATGGGGCAACGGTTGCATGGAAAAGGCGTAGAGTATGAGCCTCTCTTTAGGTTGCCCCAAGATTTATACTTGAGTTGGAAATTTGTATTCAATCCTAATGAGAATAACTCTGTTGGTATGGGTGGGCTATCAAAGAAAAGTCTTGGTAGGGATGAGAATTTTTGGCTCATTGCTGAAGACTTTGTCTCTCTAGATGAGGGTACAGGAATCGTCCATGTTGCTCCAGCCTTTGGCGAGGTAGATTATGATGCAGGTCGCCGTAATGGTTTGTATTTCGTCCAGCCGGTGGATTTGCAGGGAACTATGTTTGGTGATGCTCGTTTTGAGGGGAAGTTTGTCAAGGAAGCTGATTCTCTCATTCTCAGTGACCTAAAGTTAAGTCGATTACTTTATCGTAGCGAGACAATTCGCCACACCTATCCCTTCTGCTGGCGCTGTGAAGCGCCCCTGCTTTATTACGCCAAGCAGACCTGGTATATCCGCACCACGGCGCTCAAAGACGAGCTTATCGCCGGTAATAACGAGATTAACTGGTATCCGGAGCATATCAAGAACGGCCGCTTCGGCGACTGGCTTCAGAATAATGTCGACTGGGCTTTCTCCCGCGAGCGTTACTGGGGCACGCCCCTGCCGGTATGGCGCTGCGAGTCCTGCGGCGCGCCTGACTGCGTTGGCGGTGTGGCTGACCTGACGGGTAAGCAGGGCTTTGCCGGACTTAAAGAGCCCCTTGATTTGCACCGACCTTTCGTTGATGAAGTAACGTATGATTGCCCCGCGTGCGGGGGCAGGATGAAGCGTGTCCCCGAGGTTATCGACTGCTGGTTCGACTCCGGGGCTATGCCGGTGGCGCAGTCCCATTACCCCTTTGAAAACGAGACCATGCTTGAGGACGGGCGTTTCCCGGCGGACTATATCTGTGAGGCGGTTGACCAGACACGCGGCTGGTTCTATAGCCTCCATGCCATATCCACCCTTCTCTTCGGTCGCCCCTGTTACCGCAACGTTATCTGCCTGGGACATATCCTCGATGCCAGGGGTGAGAAGATGAGCAAGCGTAAGGGTAATGTCGTCCTGCCGAAGGACGTTATCCCTGAGTACGGCGCTGATGCCCTCCGCTGGTATCTGTATGTCGGTACGTCACTCGGCAACCCGCGCCAGTTCGACGAGAAGCAGGTGCAGGAGGCGTCCCGCCGCTTTCTATCGACGCTGTGGAATGTCTATTCCTTTTTCGTCCTCTATGCCAATATCGATAAGTACCAGCCCGACTCGGAATGGGCTTTGTCACTGGAGGCCGAGCTTGACCGCTGGATTATCTCCGAGCTTCACCAGCTGGTTAGCGACGTTGTCTCGGCGCTGGATGCTTATAATCCCATTGACGCCGCCAGGAAGATAGAGGGCTTTGTCGACGGACTTTCCAACTGGTACGTCAGGCGCAGTCGCCGGCGCTTCTGGAAGAGTGAGAATGACGCCGATAAGCTCTCGGCGTATCATACGCTTTACCAATGTTTGGTCACCCTGTCCAAGCTACTGGCGCCGTTTATCCCCTTCCTGGCCGAGGAGCTATATCAAAACCTGGTGCGCTCGGCCTTCCCGGAAGCCCCCGAAAGCGTCCACCTGGCTGATTTTCCAGTAGCCGACGAGAGCCGGATTGATAAGCAGTTGTCCGACGATAACCGGCTGGCCATGAAGGTCTCGAGCCTGGGTCGGGCGGCGCGTAGCAAGGCCGGCATCAAGGTGCGCCAGCCGCTGCTGGAAATTCACGTTGGCGTCAGTTCTGATTGGGAGAAGCGGGCTTTAGAGAGAGTCGAGCCTCTCGTGCTGGAAGAGTTAAACATAAAGGAGTTGTACACCGATTCCCTTGCGAAGGTGGCTGGCAAGGAAGACTCCGGTTATGTGGTCGTCAGTGAGGCGTCCAATAATGTGGCTGTGTCCACGTACATTACTATCGAACTGGAGGCCGAGGGTATCGCCCGCGAGATTGTCCACCGCGTGCAGACCATGCGCCGTACCGCCGGCTATGATATCGCCGACAACATCATTACCTACTATGAGGCAGACGCTGCTTTCGTTCAGGCTATTTCCGCCTTCGCCGACTACATTACGCAGGAAACGCTCTCGCGTGAGCTTGAAGAAGGTGTTCCTGAGGACGCCGATTTCCAGGAGACTTATAAGATAAGCGGCCACAGCTTGTTGCTGGGCGTAAAAAAAGCCGGGTAGTCTAGGATGGTGCCGGACTCGCGGTGGGAATGACCTGGGTAGTCTTTTGGGTATCGCCCCGCCAGAATACGACGTCGAGGGGTTCCCCGATTTCGGACTTGTGGAGGACGTGTGTCAGCTGTTCTACATCGGTGACCTTTTCCCCACCGAGTTCAACGATAACATCGCCCGGTTCCAGTCCAGCCTGGGCCGCCGGACCGTTGCTGACTACCTCCACGAGCAGGACTCCCTCGTCTACAGCCAGACTAAGTTGTCGGATTGCGATTTGGTCAACCGTATAGAGTCCCACACCCAGCCAGGGTCGGACCACGTACCCTTTATTCACGAGTTCCTGGATTATTGGCATGGCTGTATCGATGCTGATGGCGTACCCCATGCCTTCGACGCCGATTTGGGCAATCTTGGCGCTGGTAATGCCGATTACCTCTCCGGCCAGGTTCACCAGCGGACCGCCGCTGTTGCCCGGGTTTATCACCGCCGTGGTTTCAATCAGGTCATAGAGTGTCTGGCCCTGGTCTAACGGTATGGGCACGCCTTGGCGGCTCACTATCCCCTCGGTTGCTCTTATTCCCAGACCGAGCGCATTCCCGATGGCTATCACCCAGTCGCCTACCCTTAGTGTTGACGAGTCGCCTATTTTAAGGGCGGGCAGGTCATGCGCCTCGATGCTGAATATGGCAAGGTCGTTAAGCTCGTCGGTAAATATGGAGTTGGTATCTACCGGGAAGGTCCTGCCGTCCTCCAGCGTCACCGTGATTGTCTGAGCGCCTTCAACGACATGGTTATTGGTTACAATGATGCCGTCTCCATCAATAATCCAGCCGGAGCCCGCACCTTCCTGCGTGAACCTCCCGAAGATGCTTTGCCCGACTACTTCCGTGGTGATGGCGACCACCGAAGGTTTAACCAGCGCCACCACGTCAGCGATACTGGGGAGTTCCTCAGTTTGATTGGCTGTCGGTGGCGGTGTCCATAATGTATCGATAGGCGTGGGTGTCGCTGAAGGTTCTGTAGGTGCTGGTGACACCGGCGACTCAGGTGTTTCGATTGTTATGCAGCCGGGTCCCAGTAGTAATGTCAGCGACAGTATGAGGACAAATACCGTTAATAATACTTTTGAACGTAGCTTTCTCATATCTATCTATAATTAATTATATCACACAAATTGTTTATTTTTTGTTAAAATAAAGACCCCCTCTCCCCGTAAGAAGAGGGGGTCTGTGAGCGCTGATTTATGAAAGAAGTGTCTATAAGGCAGGGACCTCGGGCAGTTGAGCCAGGGCCTCCTTCACCTTATCTTCTGGATACTCGTAGTCCTTTAGCCTGCCAGAGAGGTACTCGTCGTAAGCGGTTAGGTCGAAATGCCCGTGGCCGCTGTGGGCTATCAGGATGTTCTTGGATACGCCTTCCTCTTTGCATTTGAGCGCTTCGTCAATGGCCACCCTGAGGTCATGGCACGGCTCCGGCGCGGTAATAATGCCCTCGGTGCGGGCGAACTGGACGCCGGCTTCGAAGGTGGCTACCTGGGGAACCGCTACGGCTTCAATAAAGCCAAGTTGGTGCAGGTGGCAGACGATGGGTGCCATTCCGTGGTAGCGCAGGCCCCCGGCATGGACTGGCGGTGGTATGAAGGCATGGCCCAGAGTATACATTTTAACGATAGGGGCCATCCCGGCTTCATCGCCGAAGTCATAGGCGTAGGGACCCTTGGTCACCGTCGGGCAGGCCTGTGGCTCGACGCAGATAACGCGCAGGTTGGGTTTCTTACCGCTGATTTTGTCTCTTACCCAGGGCAGGAACTGCCCGGCGAAGTTGGAGCCGCCGCCGATGCAGCCGACGATG
>CAZPQB010000191.1:0-4421 GCA_964588605.1 uncultured Dehalococcoidaceae bacterium
AACGGGCGAACCGCCGTGGCTACGTTATCTTTTATATTCAAAACAAGCGCCGCTACCGACATCAATTATATCTCCTTAAAGCAACAACTCCGCCTTTCTCGTCAAATCTCCCGCAGAATACATACTAACCAATAATCAGCTGAACATGCCGCACGGGGAAGCACCCGCTTACCGTTTATTAATAAGTGATGTGTAATAAGAATAAAAAGGCGTTACCAGGGTTTTTCCTTGTCTTTAAGAGTCGCAATAAGGTCGTCAAGGGTAATGGCGGTCAGTGTCAGGGTTTGAGTGGTCCCTTTAGCACTCAATCTTATCGCCAGTTTGGCCACTGCCTCGTTACTCGGAGCTTCGAGGATATTAACGAAATCATACTGTCCCAGAAGTGCGTATTGGGTTAGTATTTTAACACCCATATACTCAACTTCCTTATTGATCTCCTTCAATATCTCGGGGTTGTCCTGAAGGGCTTTCCTTCCTTCGTCAGTCAGAGTTGTCAGCATAAGATATACAGACATCTTAACCTCCTTTCGCGTGCAGCATCTGGCTATTATTATGGGATTATTACCACCTATTTTGTCAATATACCGAAAGCCTTCCTGTATGCCCTATATGCAGTTATGATATAATGTAGCGAAATTATCTTGAGATTGTGGAGGGGCAACATGTCAGTGCCGGAAAAATCGCCATCCGATAATCTAGCCGAACTGAGGTCCAAAGAGGCAACCGAACCCATAGCATCATTCCTGAAAATGCGGCTGCTGGAGCTATCTCCAGGTTACGCCAAAGTAGCCATGAAGATAACGCCCGAATATATGAATTTTAACGGCATGGTCTTCGGTGGCATTGTAATGGCCGTGACCGACCAGGCATTCGCCTACGCCACGAACTCCCTGGTCAGCCCCAGTATCGCAACACAGTTCAACATTCATTTAATTTCCGGTGCGGCTACCGGCGACGAGCTAACTGCCGAATGCCGCGTGGTCAAGAGCGGACGACGGATTGGCGTCTCCGAGATGACGGTCACCAACCAGGACGGCAAGCTTATTGCCAAAGCCACCGGCACTACTGTTCATACAGGCTGAATCCGGCACCAGGCTCCCCGGATGCCACCATAATTGACAGAAAGTTTTTTCATGTGGTAAGCTATCCCGTTGTTTAGACTAAATAGCGGCAATATAGAGATGTTCTTCGCCCGTAGTAACCCAGAGAATGCCAAATTCATCTTTACCGTGCGCACGGGCGGTGCGCATGGGAGGTTTTGAGATATATGCCTGGATAAGGAATTGGAGTTATTAGTTCGATAGTTACAGATTACCTCCCAAAGCGGGAGGTAATTCAATTTTAGTGCAGCAGAAATCGTTCTAACAGGATAAAAATGGAAAAACGGGAGACAATTCCACAAATAATCAGAAGCAATTACACCAAATGGGGTTCGCAGACAGCTATGTCTATGAAAATGTTTGGTATCTGGCAGAGATATAGCTGGCAGGACTACTATGAAAACGCTAAATACTTCTCGCTGGGTTTGATAAGCCTGGGGCTGGAACGCGGGGACGTGGTCTGCATTATAGGCGATAACGAACCACAGTGGTTCTGGGGCGAGTTCGCCGCGCAGGCAGCCGGAGCTATCGCCACCGGAATATTTGTTGACTCCATCCCCTCGGAGGTCAAATACGTCGCCGAGCATTCTAATGCCAAGTTCGCTATCGTCAATGACCAGGAGCAAACTGACAAGTTCATTGAAATCAAGGAGGAGTTGCCCTTACTGAAAAAGGTCATTTACTGGGACCCCAAGGGACTGAGAAACTATGATGACCCCATACTTATAAGCTTCAGCGAAGTAATAGAGCAGGGTAAAGAATATGAAAAAACACACCCCGGCCTGTTCGAGCAGAACGTGGAAGAAGGCAATGGCGATGACGCTGCCTTCATTTACTACACATCAGGGACTACCGGCCTGCCCAAAGGGGCCGTGCTTACTCACCGTGCCCTGATAACCACGGCGCAGGGATTCATCAATCGCTACCCGATGGATGAACACGACGATTTGATTTCCAACTTCCCGGCGGCCTGGGTAGGCGACAGCTTCTTCGCCACCATTCCACATCTGCTGACCGGAGCCAGGCTTAATTTTCCTGAAGAGCCCGACACTATAGCCGAGGACACACGCGAAGTTGGCCCGAACTTCGTGATATACGGTCCGCGTCAGTGGGAAGGGCTGGTAAGTGAGATTCAGGTAAAGATGGTTGACGCCAATTTCTTAAAACGCTTCACCTATAACCTTTTTCTGCCGGTCGGTCATAAAATCGCCGATATTAAATTCCAGGGCAAAACGCCGAATCTGTTCTGGCGCATTCTGCATGGAATCGCCTACCTGGCCTTGTTCAGGCCGCTGAAGGACAGGCTTGGACTGAGCAAGGTGAGATTTGCCGTAACCGGAAGCTCGGTGCTCAGCCTCGATACCTTCCGCCTTATCCATGCCATCGGCGTTGAACTCAGGCAGTGTTACGCCAGCACCGAGGCCGGCTTGATTTCCTCTCATGGCAAAGGAGAAATCAAATTCGAGAGTGTCGGCCGACCGGCGCTCGGCACTGAACTCCGGATAACCGATGAGGGGGAACTCCTGGTTTCCAGTGACTGCATGTTCACAGGCTATCATAAAGACCCCGAGAAGACGGCGACTACGCTGATAGATGGCTGGTGTCATACCGGGGATGCCGTGAATATCAATGAGGAAGGCCACCTTATATTCATGGACCGGCTGGAGCACATGGGTGAGCTGAGCTCCGGAGCCAAATATGCCCCACAGTATATCGAAGGCAGGCTGAGGTTCAGTCCGTATATCAAGGACGCCATGGTTATCGGCGGTAAGGATAAAGAGTTTGTCTCGGCTATTGTAAACATAGATTTTGCCATGGTGGGCAAGTGGGCGGAAAGAAACCATATCCCATATACCACCTTCGTTGACCTGTCCCAGAAAAAAGAGGTCGCTGACCTGGTACAGAAGGACCTGGTACGGGTAAACAGCTATCTGCCGGACCTCGCCAGAGTAAGAAGATTCGTCCTGATGCATAAGGAGTTTGACCCCGATGAAGCTGAGCTAACCAGAACCCGAAAGCTGAGAAGGGAATTTATGGAGGAGCGTTATAAAGACCTGATTAATGCCATGTATACAAATGGCCAAGAAATTAAGGTCGAAGCTCCGGTAACCTACAGGGACGGACGAAAAGGAATAGTGACCACCGCCATCAAGGTAAGAGATATTAACGAGGAGGGCTAAATACCGGATGACAGAGTTTTTACAGTTTCTAATTACAGGTCTGTCCGTGGGTATGGCCTATGCCCTGATTTCCCTGGGCTTTGTCCTGGTCTGGAAATCAAGCAGCGTGGCCAACCTGGCGCTGGGTCAGCTGGTACTGCTCTCTTCCTGGTTTACCTACGGTATGCTGGTTCAGGCCGGGTTTCCGCTCTGGCTCAGCTTTCCCCTGGTTATTATCTTTGCCCTGTTCCTGGGCTGGATAATCGAGAGATTCGCTCTCCGGCCCCTCATCGCTCAGCCAATCCTTTCCCTCATTACGGTGACGCTGGGGATAGCCTACTTTGTTGAGGGAGTAGTCAATTTCGTCTGGCCCTGGAGCGTCGACGCCCTGCCGCGCCTGTTTCCCATAGAGCCCGTCCATATCGGCGGTGCCGTAGTCTCCCAGCAGTATATCTGGGTGGCTGTCATTTCACTTATAATATTCGGCCTTCTGACCCTATTCTTCCGATACCACAGGATGGGTATTGCCATGAGGGCGACGGCCGATGACCAGCTGGCGGTCCAGGCCTGCGGCATTCCGGTAACCCGTATCTTCTCCATGTCGTGGATGTTTGCCTGTGTGGTGGCGGCTATCGGCGGTATTCTAATATCCAGTATCGGCGGCATTACCCACGGTCTTGTCGAGACCGGCCTGAAATCATTCTCGGTGGTGATACTCGGCGGCCTGGATTCCTTCGCCGGTGCCATCATCGCCGGCCCCATAATAGGACTCAGCGAAAGCTTCGGCGGGGGCTATCTTACCCCCTATCTCTGGGCCGGGGTTAAAGATATCATTCCGTTTGTCATTATTATCATAGTTATGGTTATCAAGCCTTACGGGCTATTCGGAGAAGAACGGATAGAGAGGATATAGCTGGATGTATCTGCCCTGCGGAACGCGTAATTATGAATACTCTGAAGATATGGCCATTCTGAGAACCAAGACTCACTGGATTCTTTTTATTGGTTTCCTGGTTCTGCTCTTCGCCGCACCGCTATACTTCAGCAATTACTGGCTGGGTGTCTGCAACCTTATTGGCATTACGCTCGTAGCTGCTATCGGGCTGAATATCCTGGTCGGCTACTGCGGGCAGCTATCCATCGGGCACGCCGGCTTCATCGC
>CAZPQB010000192.1:0-4415 GCA_964588605.1 uncultured Dehalococcoidaceae bacterium
TGGCTTTTTGTGTCATCCTGTTCACCTCTCGCATGTATTATGTCGCGGCGTTGTGGGTTTGTACGCAAGGTGCGGGAGGTGGGTTAAGCGTCCGAGAGGGGTTATACTGAGGTAGTTCTGCGATAAGTAGGGCTGTGGATGGTGGGGTGGGAACATAACACTAAAGTGTCATTCATCAATAATCCCCATAACAATTCCCCGTTGCTATCTTCTACGTGTTACAATGGTATTTCTCCCTCTGGTTGTTTCGAGTCACTAGTCTCACTGGACAGTATTTTTTCAGGACAATCATCACTACTTAAGTCGCAATATTCGCATTCAACAGAACTTGGACACTTGTCAGGAGCATTAGGAGACTCTACTATATTCAGAAAATAGACCGCCTTTTTGGTAAAAGAGTCGTCTACCATCTTGGATGGCACTTCAACCCTGTCTGTCTTGTATACTACGCACCCGTCTAGTATCTTACCTTTGTAGATAGGGGATGCATACGGTAGGCAGTAACAGTAAAGCATAACTTGTATAATGTCACTCTGCCTCTGGTTGCCTGTTTTAACATCGTAAACTGTGTATTGCCCTGTGGTTTTATTGTAAGTTATTAAATCGGGTTTGCCCGCTATCACCAGGCCAGAAGTTCTTCTCACCCGAAATCTGTTTTGGTCTTCTTTATATGTCACCTCCCCCAAAGCTTTCCTCTCATTGATTAACTCGGCGAGATATTGGTTATGCTCCACTGTCCAACTGGCGAGTTGCGCATCAATCGGTTGCGCTTTGTAACCAGTGTAATGTGTCTTAAACCATGCACCCCAGTGGCATTGCACCTCTCCGGACATTAACTTTGACAGCCAGGTCACCCATACGTACAATCCATCTCGTGGCTTAGCCATGCCTGTCACCTTTCTTTTCTATAGATTCAATTATACAACACCCGAGTTAACGACCCCCAAAAAGGTAGGCTTTTAGTTACGGAGTTATGGCTGGGACAAGCTGGATATAGTGCTGAGATGTACCCAACTAGTGAAGCTTGAGGGTATCTTGAGTCTTTATCAGAGGATTGAGCAATTTTTCAGAAGGGAATTGGCTTTCATCATGACTATTACGAACCATCAGTTTATTTGATAGGGTACATAGAGTATAATGGACTTATAAGAAGTCCTCCTATACGAAATGTATGCTTTAACAGAATAAAGAGAAATGTTTACTTTGTCCCAGTTGACATTAAATAATTTCCGTTCTGTAAAGGAGGAAACATTTTCGTTCAAATCTCTCAGTGTACTAATCGGCCAGAATAATACCGGCAAGACTAACGTTCTTGATGCGATATCAATATTATTGGAAGGAACAAGCAAAGACGTTACACGAGAGGAATTCTTTGACTGGAATAGCGATTTCTTGATTGAGGGTAAATTTTCCGGTATAAGAGAATATTTAGACATACTTGACCCACGGCATAGACCCAGAATTGCAGAGCGGATAGACAGTGAAGGGTCTATTACTGTACATCGGGTTGGCAACTCTACAGAACTAACTCTTTCACCAATACAGATACGAAATATTTCGACTGGAGTCTTCGATACACCAACAGGAATTGACGCTGCACTACGGCAAATCCTTCCAGAAATCGTACATATAAAACCACTTGCAGATGTCGCTGATGAAGTGTCTGGTAGAACTACAAGTTCCTTGACGAAAATTCTGACTCAAATTAGCAATGAAATTGAAACCCAAGCTCAGCCACTGCTTGATCAAGCATACGAAGTTGCGAATAGGTTACTTAATGTCTTACCCGATCCAACTGACCCAACCAGGGAACAAGACCAGAGGGTTAGAGCATTGATTGAAATGGAACGTAGGGTTACAAGTTTCCTGCAAGAGACCTTCCCAATGGGCAAAGTACGCCTGAATATACAAATGCCCTCTGTCAAGCAGATTCTAGGTGGTGTAGACGTATTGATACATGATGGAGGTCTGTGGAAACCATACTACAGGCAAGGACACGGAATCCAAAGAGTTTTGTTGCTAAGTTTGCTTAGAGCACTTGCGCTTGAACTTCGTGAGCGTCCAGAAAACGCCGTAAGGCGCCCTTTTATGCTTCTCATAGAAGAGCCTGAACTGTTCCTATATCCCCTAGCGCAAGAACAGATGCGTGATGCACTAGAGGCAATTTCAGGGTCGAATCAGGTGATATACGCAACTCATTCACCACTTCTGCTTTCACCAAATCGACTACGTGGGCTAGTAAGATTGCATAAGGTATCTGACCCTGAAACAAATCTTGAAGAAACAAAGAAAGTAGGTATTCCAATACCTGAGGAAATACTAGAGAATGAAAGGGACATACTTATGATTCTCAACCTACAAAGAAGTGCTCACCTATTCTTCGCAGATACGGTGATATTAGTTGAAGGAGAGGCTGATCGGCATTTACACAGGGCAGCGTTCCAGAGACTCCTTAGCACTACTCTGGAATTGGAGGATATCGCACTAGTAGAAATTGGAGGTAAAGACAGAGTCGTTCGTTTCAAAAATATACTAGCATATGTCTGTCCTAGGGTTTGTGCGATTGTTGATGTAGATTACCTCTGGGAAGGGGCTGGAAACGAACTTGGCTCCGATGTAGATCTGAGTCAATTAGCTGAACAATGCCAGTGCAAAGCTGAGCAAGCGCTAATGAGTGAAACAAATACAGCAGATTTAAATGGTGATAAAAAAGCAGAGAAGCTCAAAAAGCTTATGAAGCAATGTTGTTTTGATAACGCCTCCTGTGATAAGAGGGATACTGTGTGTGAGAAGTTAGAAGCTTTGGGAACATTTGTACTACGTAGAGGTGACATTGAAGCATACGTTGGTTTAAGAAAAGCCTCAAAGGGTAAGTACCTAATTGCCGCAAGGGAGATTGAAACTGGCGAACGTAATCTAAATTTTGAGGATGAGTTACTCATTTTATATTTGAATGCAAGCAACCAATCTTGAGAGATTAGGCTGAAAGGCGGCTGTTTGCGGGGCATTGCCTTGAATGGAAGTTACCAGCATTTGTTGGGCTAATTATTAGTCAAACATTTGAATGTAGAGTGTTGTGACCCCATTCAACTTAGGGTTAGCCTGAAAAATTGAAGGGGGGTATTATCGCTCCTTTTGGCTTTATCTTGGTGGGGGGGTGGATTTGAACCCCCAACTCTGTAGGTTGTTAGATCTTTCTTAAGCGTGCCTTTTTCAGCGGCTGTGCTACAATTGAGTCACGTAAAGACCGTGGGCGTATTTGCTAACCGGCAGGCAATCGAAGCTAACCTTCACAATTTTATGCTGAGGTTCACGGAAACATACAGGACGTTGTGCAACTCCAGGTGCCCAACACTATACCGCAAGCTTCCGTTCCTCAAGCAAGGAATCGATGGTGTGGTAGCTTTTGGCACAGAGGCTTTCCTGATTTTATCTAGGGACTCAAGGCTGCCGCCAACCGAATACCGCATTAGCACATGGGATGAAACCGAATATGCCCAACTATCGGCAGCCGATAATGTGGATACTATTGCAGAGATCCTTGAACTCGAAGAGATCCTATACTCTAAGAAGCTTGATTCACTCGAACCGAGGGATCTTGGTGAAGTTTTGGGTTTGGAAGCCACAGTGAGGCTGGCAGAGACTTTACTTGAAGAGAATATGCATGCAGTTCAACCTACCCTTGATGATGCCACTGATAGAATGAAGCAGGCTTATGAATTGCTGTTCCGATTAGAAAACAGCCTCCGCTTGCTTATCGAGAAGGAACTGAAGAGGCGGTTTGGTGAGGTAGATTGGTGGGAAAAGGGGGCGACTCACGACGCTAAGAAAGAAAGCGCTAGAAACCAAAAAGATCCGAGATGGAAGTGGCATGACCTCCTGAAGGCTTCGCCCTTGAACTATGTGGATTTTGCAACTCTACATGACATTATAGTTAACAAGAATTGGGAAAATTTTAAGGCAATCCTTGGACCCCAAGCTACCTTTACTGCAACTTTCAAAAGTCTCGAGATGCCAAGAATTGTCATTGCACATAATAATTTACTCTCTCAGGAAGAGTTTTATGATTTCCGTCGGAATACAGAGAGACTACTTAGGATGATCAGAGCATACCTGCAATGAATTGATATAAGGGGAGGCAGCTCTCTATAATTAAATTGGCATTTAATCAGTAGTAAAGATTTTAATGTCTTGTATAGCTAGTTCCGATACATATAAAACATATAAATAAAAAAGGCAGAGTGACTCTGAAAGTCATCCTGCCTTCTTAGTTTCTTGACGGAGGGGGTTGGATTTGACCCAACGACCTCCGGGTTATTAACCCCATCAGCTTCAACTGGGATGCCCTCATTAAACAAATTGACGTTTTGTGCCTCCTTAGCTCTGCATTATATCTTGGTACATTGCACAAGGAA
>CAZPQB010000193.1:0-4402 GCA_964588605.1 uncultured Dehalococcoidaceae bacterium
AAGCATGGCCGTATCCGCAGGCTCCTTATTACGGAGCGCCACCTGCTTACGAATATGGCCCTCCTGCCGGTCCGATGACCAGAGAGGAAGAGCTCAACTATCTGAAAGACCAGGCAGAGGCTATAAAGGGTGAACTCGAGCAGATTGACTCCAGGATGCGTGACCTTGAAGCTCAGGAGTAACGCGTAAGCAGGATTTGTTAAGGTAAAGGAGGTGTATTATGCCAGGATTTGATGGTACCGGTCCTGTGGGAATGGGGCCGATGACCGGTGGCGGACGGGGCTTTTGCAGTCCCTGGGGAGTGGGAGGTGGTAGATGGTGGTACGGTCGCACCCGCTGGACACCTTATGCCTATCCTTACTACAATCCATGGGGTTTCAGTCCCTTCACTCCGCGAATGACCCGTGAGCAGGAAGTGGAGTTCTTGAAGAACGAGGCTCAGGCCATGAGGGATGAACTGAAGGAACTGGAAGCCAGGATAGGGCAACTGTCCACGGAAAAGGAATAAGGAGGAAATATGAAGATTGCCATTTCAGCTCAAGGTTCCACGCTGGATGCTGAGGTAGACCCGAGGTTCGGGCGCTGCCATAATTTTATTATAGCTGACCCGGAGACGATGGAGTTCGAGGCTGTTGATAACTCGAGTGCCATGGCGTCCGGCGGCGCCGGTATCTCTGCGGCACAGATGATTGTCGAGAAAGGTGTCGAGGCTGTTCTGACCGGTAACTGTGGTCCCAATGCCTACCAGGTGCTATCCTCGGCGGCTATCCAGGTAATAACCGGTGTATCCGGAAAGATAAAGGACGTTATCGAGGGCTATCGTTCAGGGAAATTCAAGGCAAGTGCCCAGGCCAATGTGACCGACCATTTTGGCATGGGGGGTGGCTCCGGTACGGGAATGGGTCGCGGCATGGGGAGAGGTATGGGACGTGGCATGGGGAGAGGCATGGGCATGGGGGGAGGTATGGGTATGGGAGGTGGTATGGGTATGGGTGCTGATATGACTCCACCCATGAACGTGTCACCGCGAAGTCCAGAGCAGGAACTTGAGGCGCTCAAGGCACAGTCACAGGCGCTGGCGCAGCAGATGGAAGATATCCAGCGGCGGATTAAAAGTCTGGAAAAGAAATAAGAAGTCAATTAGGATGTGAAACTCTGCCCCGAGGAGATGGTAGCGTTTCCCCATAGCTGGACACGCTGTGGTGAAAAAGTTATAAAATAAAAGGGAGGTAACATAGCTTGCCTGTCTATGAATATGAGTGCCAGAAATGCGGAGAGCGCTTTGAGTTGCGCCGGAGCATGAATGATAGTGACCAGGATGTAAAATGTCGCAAGTGCGGGGCAGCTAATCCCCGCCGTATCTTCTCGACCTTTGCCACCGGTGGAGGTGGCGGTTCCTGTGCTACAGGAGCACCTACGTGAAGTATTAGTAGGTAAGGCAGTTTGCCTTAATTTCATTAATTTGCAAAGAGGGAGTAAAAGGAGGTGTGTAGTGAGGTATGCCGTACCGGTAAGCGGCGGAGTGGTTTCACCGCACTTTGGTCATTGTGAACACTTTGCCTTGATAGATGTTGATGACGAGAGAAAGGAAATAATTAGCAAAGAGCTTGTCCCATCGCCGGGACACCAGCCGGGACTACTCCCGGAGTGGCTGTCAGAGCAGGGAGTGGCCTTTGTGATTGCCGGCGGGATGGGCTCCCGGGCGCAGAGCCTTTTTCAGCAAAATCGCATAGGAGTCATCCTTGGTGCCCTGGAAAACGACCCGGAAAAGACAGTCCTGAATTATCTCCACGGAAGACTGGCTACGGGAGACAACATTTGTGACCATTAAGGAATGACATTGGAGGAAAACTATGGTAACCGAAGAGCAAGTAAAGGAGAGCCTGGAAACAGTACTGGTGCCTGCCGTCAAACGCAGCATAGTCGGGATGAACCTGGTACGTAAGGTCAGCACTTCCGATAGGACGGTAAATGTCACTCTGGCATCAACCGGGCTGATTCCGGGTGCGCAGGACTGGATTAAAACCAAAGCTGAGGAAGCTATCAAGAAACTGCCTGAGGTCAGTGAAGTAAACGTCGAATATACTGATATCAAGGCAAAAGACCTGAACAAAATCGACCACATTATCGCTGTAATGAGCGGCAAGGGAGGGGTGGGCAAGTCTCTGGTTTCAAGCCTGGTTGCCATTGGGCTAAAGCGTAAGGGCTACGAGGTAGGCATTATGGACGCCGATATTACCGGTCCGAGCATCCCCAAGATGTTTGGTCTCAACCTTCCGCCGAGCGGCAACGAAAGCGGCCTGCTACCGGTACTCTCAAAATCAGGCATTGAGGTCATGTCTATTAACCTGCTTCTCCCCAGCGAAGACGATGCTATCATCTGGCGCGGCCCCCTGATTGGAAATACTATCAAGCAGTTCGGTGAAGACGTACTCTGGGGAAAGCTGGATTATTTGATTATAGACCTGCCTCCAGGTACCGCCGATGCCCCTCTTACGGTAATGCAGACATTCCCGATTTCGGGGGTAATTGTTGTCTTCACTCCTCAGGACCTCGTTGAGATGATTGTCAGGAAGGCAGTGAACATGGCCCGTAAGATGGAAAAACGTGTTCTCGGCGTCGTCGAGAATATGAGCTACCTCTACGTACCGGAAATAGACAAGAAGATTGAAATCTTCGGTAGGAGCCGCGGTGAAGAAATGGCCAGTTCCGCTCAGGCCCCGCTGCTGGGTCAGTTACCCATAGACCCTGAGCTGGCCAGGCTCTGCGATGAGGGCAATATCGAACGCTACAATGGCGAAATTGTAGACAGTCTGGGTGAATCTATCGCTGAGGCAGTCTCAGCCGAGGTCAAATAATGAGGAGGCAAAAGGGTGTCCGGTGAATTCGATGAACTCCAAAAACTGGTCATGGCCGATGCCCGCAAGGTCTACTCTGACACGGTCATTGACCACGCTATGAACCCGCGGAACCTGGGGGACATGCCGGATGCTGACGGCTTCGCCAGGGTGACCGGCCCCTGTGGCGACACCATGGAAATATGGCTGAAGGTAAAGAACGATAATATTTACCAGGCTACTTTCCTCACCGATGGCTGCGGTACCAGTATTGCCTCAGGAAGCATGGTTACCGAAATGGCCAGAGGTAAAGGTGTAAATGAAGCCCGGAAATTTACTCAGCGGGATGTTCTAGATGCCCTGGGAGGGTTGCCTGAGGAAAGCGAACACTGCGCTCTTCTGGCGGCGAACACCCTTAGAGCAGCCATAAGGGACTACATGGCCATGAAGCGAGAGCCGTGGAAAAAGGCTTACCGCAATTACTAGTGTGGGGCGATTGAAATAGCCTGAAACACTAGAAGATTATTCCAGGCAGGGCAGTAAAAATTTTACCATTTCAAAGATATTGCTTGATTGTGACCGCTAGGCTGCTCAAGCTTAATCGGGGGAAAGGTATGTCACCGGACAATCATAGGGCTCTAAAATCAATAGCTGAAACACAACAAAGCGGCGGTCTTTTTTCTCCCTTTGATGACCTGGCTCTGGAATATGACGCCTGGTTTGATGGAGACGGAAGCCTTATCTTTTTCATTGAGGTGCAGGCATTTAAAACAGTATTGGCCTCACTGCCCAAGCCTTGGTTAGAAATCGGGGTTGGCAGTGGGCGTTTCGCCCATGCCCTGGGTATAGAAACGGGAGTCGACCCCTCTTTCAAGCTGCTTCAGATAGCAAAGCAGAGGAGGATAAATACCTTTCAGGGGCGGGGAGAACAGAAGTTTTTTAAAGAAGAATCATTCGGTACAGTTTTCTTGATTGTTACTCTGTGTTTCCTTGATTCGCCGCTGGATGTTCTGAAGGAAGCCAGCCGCGTCCTGATACCAGGCGGTAAGATAGTGCTGGGGCTGGTTCTGGAAGAAAGCCCTTGGGGCCGGTTTTATCAGCGGAAGAGGGCGGAAGGGCACCGTTTCTATAGATACGCCAGATTCTATAGCTTTGATGAGGTTGTTAATCTGTTGGTTCAAGCAGGTTTTGTGACCGAGAAGGTTATTTCGACACTTTTTCAGAAGCCTGGTAAGGTGTATCATGTAGAAAAGCCCCGGGAAGGCTATTCCCCGGATGCTGGCTTTATGATAATCACCGCCGGTAAAAGTACGTTAGCTATTAAGGATGTGGGCCAAAATCGCCCGCCAGCGTGATAACGCCGGCAACAGACATGGTTTACTATATCAATAAAGGAGGCCGTATGAGCAAGATAGTGCAAATCACAGACCAGAATTTCGAGGAGGAAGTCCTCAGGTCAGGCCTGCCTACAGAGGTGGATTTCTGGGCGCCCTGGTGTGGCCCGTGCCACATGGTTATACCGATATACGAAAAACTCTCCGAGGAGTATGCAG
Organism: uncultured Dehalococcoidaceae bacterium; assembly: GCA_964588605.1. Classification (GTDB taxonomy): domain Bacteria; phylum Chloroflexota; class Dehalococcoidia; order Dehalococcoidales; family RBG-16-60-22; genus CAZLEY01. The sequence continues at coordinate 4,391 of CAZPQB010000193.1, forward strand.
GCAGATTTAAAT
>CAZPQB010000194.1:0-4388 GCA_964588605.1 uncultured Dehalococcoidaceae bacterium
TTCGAGAATCTGGTACAGGTACTGCGGCTCCGTGCGGCTGGCATCCATCGGGGAAAATTCAATGTTGTCGGTATAGTCCCTGGCCCTGGCTACGGCGTCACAGGCCATCTTCATTATCTCGTCCCGACTCTTTTTCAGTTGATGAATGATGTGTATATCCGAAGCCGAAAGGAAAATATGTATACGCGGGTTTTCCGCTTCTTTTACAGCTTCCCAGGCACGGTCAATAGCCGCAGCGTTGGCGTGGGTGAGCGCACAGATTGCGGAACCCTTGATTTCTCTGGAAATGAGGCTGACCGCCTCGAAGTCACCGGGGCTGCTGGCGGGAAAGCCGGCCTCGATAACGTCAACACCCAGTTTTTCGAGTTGTTGGGCTATCTCCAGCTTTTCCTGGACGTTCAGCGTGCCCCCCGCCGCCTGCTCCCCATCCCGCAGTGTGGTGTCAAAGATTATAACCCTGTCCATGTTTATGTTCCTCCTTGGGAGAATTTTTTAGATAAAACCGCCTGTTCCCCTCTCCTCTAAATCAGAGAGGGGCTAATAAGGATGAGCTTTATTCTCCCTGTGTTGGAACACATCCAGCTTTTCATGGTTATACAGAATATATTATATACGATTTATGTTATTTTGTCTAGGCCTTCTTGAGCCAGGGCATCATCTTGCGTAATTCGGCGCCTACTATCTCGATGGGGTGCTCGGCATCCATACGCTTGAGGGCGTTGTAAACGGGACGTCCAGCCTGGTTTTCCAGAATCCATTCCTTGGCAAAGCTGCCGTCCTGAATCTCCGCCAGGATTTGCCTCATCTCGTCGGCGGCCATATCATCAACAACCCTCGGCCCGCGGGTATAATCGCCGTACTCAGCCGTATCGCTCACCGAGTAGCGCATATAGGTCAGCCCACCATTATAAATCAAATCAATAATAAGCTTAAGCTCGTGACATACCTCGAAGTAGGCTATCTCCGGCTGATAGCCAGCCTCAACCAGAGTTTCAAAACCCGCCTTGATAAGAGAGGTAATGCCACCACATAATACCGTCTGCTCGCCGAAGAGGTCTGTCTCCGTTTCTTCGGCAAAGGTAGTCTCCAGGACTCCGGCCCGGGCGCAGCCGATTCCCCTGGCATAAGCAAGGGCTATATCCCTGGCCTTACCCGAGGCATCCTGATGCACGGCCACAAGCGCCGGAGGTCCGGCATCCTCCATATAGAGCTGCCGGAGCATGTGCCCGGGGCACTTGGGAGCTATCATGGTAACGTCAATATCGGCAGGGGGTACAATCTGGCCATAGTGGATGTTGAAGCCGTGGGCGAACATGAGCATATTACCCGCCGCCAGATTGTTCCTGATGGAGGTCTCGTAAACCACCTTCTGTACATTGTCCTCGGCCAGCATGACGATGATATCGGCCTTTTTAGCCATCTCATCCGCCGACGTTACCTCGAAGCCAGCATCCTTGGCTGCCTTCCAGCCCGGGGTGTCTTTAAGCTCGGAGACAATGACCTGGCAACCGCTGTCCCTGAGGTTCTGAGCGTGGGCATGTCCCTGGCTGCCGTAACCTACTATGCCGATTACTTTCCCGGCCAGCAAGTCCAGATTGGCATCTTTATCATAATATATTTTGACCATAACGTATCGTCTCCTTCCTTATTTTTTGGTAGGGCTTGTAGCAGCCTTCTCTTCCGCAGGTCGAGCGCCCAGGTTTCCCCTGACCATGGCGACGCGCCCGGTCCTGGCAATCTCCCTGATACCAAAGCTGCGCAGTAGCTTCAACATGGAATCAATCTTATCCTCGTCTCCGGTGATTTCAATGGTCAACGAATCAGAGGAGACATCCACGATATTAGCCCGAAATATATCGGCTATTTCAATAATCTCACTACGCGTCGCCGAACTAGCTTTCACCTTTATCAAGGCCAGTTCTCTAATGGTGATATTATCGCCGGTGATATCGGAAACCCTGACCACATCCACCAGCTTATCCAGCTGCTTTCTAACCTGCTCCACCATGGCATTTGAGCCATTGACGATGATAGTAACCCGCGACAGGTGAGGCAATTCGCTGTGCCCTACAGCAATACTCTCAATATTGAACCCGCGCCGCCTGAAGAGACTTGCCATACGATTGAGGACACCGGGCTTATCTTCCACAATAGCAACTAGGGTGTGCTTGTTCGTGGCCATGTTGACACCTCTTTCTTAGGTTCTTCAATAAATTGAGCGATAGCCGCCCCCGGCGGTACCATCGGATAGACGTTTTCTTCGGGCTCGACCATAAAGTCAATCAGGAACGGGCCGTCATGCTGCATAGCCTGCGCTATCGCCGGAGCTACCTCTTCACGCTGGGTAACTCTTAATCCGGCAATGCGGTAAGCCTCGGCAACTTTTACGAAGTCGGGACATGACAGCGGCGTGGCTACATACCTTTTATCGTAAAACAGGTCCTGCCACTGCCTTACCATACCCAGATAACCATTATTGAGTACCGCTATCTTGACAGCTATGTCGTCCTGGACCAGCGTGGCCAGTTCCTGAATCGTCATCTGCAGACTACCATCGCCGTCAATGCACCAGACCGTCTTATCGGGACAACCGACTTTAGCCCCCATCGACGCTGGCAGGCCGAATCCCATGGTACCCAGACCGCCCGATGAAATGAAGCGATTCGGCTCATTATGAATATAATGCTGGGCAGCCCACATCTGGTGCTGGCCTACTCCGGTGACAACGATAGCGTCACCACCGGTCGCTTCATAAATTTGCCGGATAATATACTGGGGAAGCAGGCCGGCACTATCTCTGATATCCGTCATCGGGTGCTGTTTCCGTAATTCATCAAGCTCCTGAATCCACTCGACATGGTCGGTGGTATTTACCAGCTTGTTCAGTGCCTGAAGCACCGCCTTCACATCACCGACAATCGGCACATTGACACGTACGTTCTTGCCTATCTCAGCCGGGTCTAAATCAATATGGATAATACGGGCGTGGGGGGCGAAAGCACTCAATTCACCCGTTACGCGGTCATCAAACCTCATACCAACGGCAATGAGCAGGTCAGTGTTGTCAATGGCTTTATTGGCATAACCCGAGCCGTGCATACCAGCCATACCGTAACTGAGTATGTGGTTCTCAGGAAAACAACCAATACCCAGTAAGGTGGTGATAACCGGTATTTGCCCGGTCTCGGCGAACTGTTTCAGTTCAGCACCAGCCCCGGAAATAATTACGCCCCGTCCGGCTATAATGAGGGGTCGCTGCGCCTCGTTTATCAACTTGGCAGCACTCTTAATCTGCGTGGGATGCCCCTTGGAAGGTACCTTGTACCCGGGGAGGTTCACCTTGCCAGGCTGCCGATACTCCGCCTCTTCTGTCTGAACATCTTTGGGCAGGTCGATGAGAACCGGCCCGGGACGCCCCGTCCTGGCAAGATAAAAGGCTTCTTTAACAATGTTTGCCATCGAACTGGCCTCCATAGCTACATAGCTATGCTTGGTAATCGGCAGCGTAATACCGGTGATGTCTATCTCCTGGAAAGCGTCCTTACCTATAAAAGCCCTGGCAACCTGTCCGGTCAAAGCCACTATCGGCGATGAATCGAGGTAGGCATTGGCAATGCCGGTTACCAGATTGGTGGCACCGGGGCCGGAGGTAGCCATACAGACGCCGACCTTGCCCGTTGCCCGCGCATAGCCATCGGCAGCGTGAGCCGCCCCCTGCTCATGGCGTACCAGGATATGACGCAGTTTAGGATATTGAGGCAGCGTATCATAGAACGGTAGAAGTACACCGCCGGGAAAACCAAAAATGACCTCCACTCCCTCTTCAATTAAGCTTTCACATAATATCTGCGCACCTGTTTTTTTCATAAAAGTCCCCTCTACTGGCTGAATACCGCGCCGGTACTGGCTGAAGACACCTTTTCGATGTAGTAACGAAGATAACCCGTTTTTATCTTCGGTTCAAAATCACCCAACCTCCCCAGGCGGTCAGCTATTTCTTTATCGGTAAGCTCGACGTCAAGCTTGTAACCAGGAATGTCAATACTGATGATATCGCCATCCCTAACGGCGGCGATGGGCCCCCTGGCGGCCGCTTCCGGAGAGACATGCCCTATGGATGCGCCGCGCGTTGCCCCGGAGAACCGGCCGTCGGTAATCAGGGCGACTTCTTTATCCATGCCGATGCCGGTTATAAGCGAGGTAGGCGTCAGCATCTCACGCATCCCCGGCCCACCTCTGGGCCCTTCGTAGCGGATGACGAGCACGTCGCCGGACTTTATGGCACCTTTCATAATCGCCTGCGTGGCCTCTTCTTCGGAATCGAATACCCTGGCCGGGCCGCGATGCTTCATCATTTCCGGAGCCACCGCCGCCTTCTTGACCACAGC
>CAZPQB010000195.1:0-4387 GCA_964588605.1 uncultured Dehalococcoidaceae bacterium
AGCCGGCTCACAATCAAGTCACACCGAGTGCCAAAGTTCTCACAAAAAAGTCACAAAACTAGGGTGACTTGAGGAGATGTATGGTAGGGAAAATTAAAAGAGCCTTCGCATTTTGCGAAGACTCTTTTGCCGTTAATTTTGGGTTCGGTTCACTCAGTGTGAACGATTCGTCAGATTAGTATATGGAATAACAAAACAAGCTTTTGTGCAACTGGTATCTTAGTAGTGTCACTCACTTTCAAGATCGGAGACAATACTCTCATAGTAATCAAGCGATTTGGGATTAATTAAGGAATCCCTATTTAAAACTGGGTGGTGATTCACGATATTTGTGACGGCGATTTCCACTTTCTTCAAGTTTAGTGTATAGGGAATATCCGGCACTTCAATAATTCTCGCTGGGATATGCCTTGGGGAGGCATTTTCACGAAGGGTATTCTTGATCTTGTTCTTCAACTCTTCGGTTAAACCATACCCCTCAGCTAATTTAACAAAAAGGATAATTCGCTGGTCACCTTGCCATTGTTGCCCAATGGCAAGGCTATCAGTTATCTCGTCTAGCTGTTCTAATTGATTGTATATTTCTGCCGTGCCGATTCGAACACCAGAAGGTTTCAAAACAGCGTCAGAACGTCCGAAAAAGCTTATGCCTTTAGTGTCGCTATGAATCATAATATAATCACCGTGTCGCCATACATTTGGGTAAACATTAAAATAGGCGTTTTTATACTTTTCGCCATTTGGGTCATCCCAGAAATAAAGCGGCATGGAAGGAGAGGGAGCTTCGCAAACAAGTTCACCTATCTGGTCCAGTATTGGATTACCCTTTTCATCGTAACAACTAACCTTCACGGCTAAAGCTGGCCCCTGGGCTTCACCGGCATATACAGGTAGTGTAGGACTCCCTGCAACAAAGCAGCCATTGATGTCTGTGCCGCCGGATATGGAATTAAAGTGTAGGTCCTCTTTTACCGCTTCATATATGTATTTGAATCCTTCAGCAGAAAGGGCTGAACCGGTTTGAGATATCTCACGCAATGATGATAAGTTATAATCTCTTCCAGGTCTAATCTCTTGTCGTCTAAGATAGTTAATATAACTCGCACTTGTGCCAAAAATTGTTATCTTTTTATCCTGTATGAGTTCCCACATGGCATCAGCGCCGGGATAAACGGGGTTACCGTCGTATAACACTATAGTTGCGCCGACCGCCAGAGAACTAAGAAGCCAATTCCACATCATCCAACTACAGGTCGTTATGTAGAAGATTGTATCCTCTCTTCTCAAATCGGTATGAAGTATAAGTTCCTTTAGGTGATTGATTAGAATACCGCCAGCTCCTTGAACCATGCACTTGGGCTTTCCGGTTGTCCCTGAAGAAAACATGATAAATACAGGATGATCAAAGGGAAGCTGTTCAAATTGAATTTCGGGGTGTTTTTCCCTGACTTCAAACTGGTCATAGTATACGCTATTCGGAATATGGCTAATGTCAGATTTTCCGCCGATGTATTTAACCACAATGACTTTCTCCAATGAAGCAATTCCCTTGGCAACTTCCGCTGCATTGGCTAAGGAATCAAAGGTCTTTCCCTTATAAAAGTACCCGTCAACTGTAAATAGAACCTTTGGTTCAATCTGCCCTAGGCGGTCAAGGGTTGCTTGGGCACCAAGGTCTGTCGCACACGAGGACCATACAGCGCCGATACTCGTAGTTGCTAGCATGGCAATAGCTGTCTCTATCAAATTGGGCATATATGCCGCTACTCTGTCTCCAGGTTTGATTCCCATTCCGCGCAAAGATTTGACGAGACGCGCTACGGAGTCATAAAGTTCTGCGTAGGTCATTCTAGTAGCTCTCTGGGTCTCTCCTTTAAATACGAAAGCGACGTGGTTATCCTTGTAACGCAACAGATTCTCAGCGAAGTTTAATCTCGCACCACCAAACCACTTGGCACCGGGAAATTTAGTCAAGTCATCAACCACCCTATCGTATCCGTGAGAGGCCTTAATGGATGAAAATTCCCACATGGCAGCCCAAAAGTCAGGGATGTTCTCAATTGACCACCGGTATAGTTCATCATATGAATCAATCGCTATACCATATTTTTCATTTGCAAAGCTTATGAATCTGGTCATATTAGCGCGCGTCTTTTGCTCCTCAGATGGTTCCCAAATTGGTAAATTCATTGCATTACCCCCTAGTATTAGCATAATTTAATACTTACTTGATTATAAGAAGATAAGCTTAGAAATCGCGTCTTTAACTTCCTCAATGGAAGCCTCAGCCTCTACTGTAGAAAGGTATCTCAGTTTCTCTTTCTCCCCTTTCTCGAATAAGTTAGACCAATAGTGGACTCAATAGACGCTACGAGTTTCACAATGGTTTGAATGCTACAAAGGTCCTCAAATTCTGCCCCACACCTTTGTGCAGGTAAGTAACTGTTAAGGGGAGGCCAATCCTAATAGTCTCCGGCTTACTAGTATCAATCCCCACAAATTGAGCCACAACCCTCGCCCCCTCTTCCAATTCCACAACCCCGACGCAGTAAGGATGTTTTCGGTCATACCCATTCTGCATCATGAAGGTGGGACCAACAGCGATGCAGGAGAAGGTGATAAGCTTTCCCTTGCCACCCATTTTGACCCATTCCATTTCATTACCATGGCACTTCATACAAATAGGACGGGGCGGCAGAAAAAAGGTGCCACATCTCTTGCACCGTGAACTCATAAGCTGTTCCTCATCAAGATATTGCTCATATGAGATGTCACTGAAGGGTCTTTCTATCATTGTCCTATCTCCTCTCAAGGATAGTGAAAGTACAGGTACCGCCATGTCCCCCTACATTGTGAGTTGCCCCAATCCTTAAATTGGGATTTGTTATCTGTCTCTTCCCAGCCTCGCCCCTCAATTGTTTCCAGACCTCATATATTTGTGCCATGCCTGTTGCTCCTACAGGGTGCCCCTTGCACTTGAGCCCGCCTGAGGTATTTATGGGCTTTGATCCATCTAAGCGGGTTAAGCCCTCATTTACCGCTTTGTATCCCTCCCCTGGATTGAAGAAGCCGAGATCTTCAATAGCAATTATCTCAGCAATGGAAAAACAGTCATGAACCTCGGCAAACTGGATATCTTCAGGCTTAAGCCCTGACATTTCATAGGATTCCTTTGCCGCATACCTTACACCTTCAAGGGAGGTAAGATCTTCACTATTGCATAAGCTTGTGCCACTTCCCTGCCCTATGCCAATGACTTGTAAAGGTTTGTCGGTGAAACTCTTGGCTATTTCCGATGCCACTAATAATATACAGCTTGCCCCGTCGCTTATGGGACAGCAATCAAACAGGTGTAGTGGCCAAGCAATTACAGGATTTGCGACAGTGTCACGTAGCATCTCCTTTTCGTTTCTCCATGTAGGTATTGGTTCACCTTTTGTCTTGGCACGCTCAATCTTAGCGTTCATAATGTCGCGTATAGACATGCTAAACTGTGCCTTTTGATTAAAACAGCCATTATTATGACTCTTGATGGTTACTTCCATCAGGTCTTCCTGTGTAGCCCCATATTTCTCAAAATATGCAACAGCTCTAGCAGCATAGAGACCGGGAAACGTGAAACCGTGCTTTGCCTCATCGGAGAAACCTGCCATGGCAAGACCTTCCGTAGCTTCCGCAATAGAGCGCTTTGACATCTCTTCTACTCCGCTGACCAAGACAATATCATAAAATCCGGAGGCAATAGCGAAGACACCCTCTCTTAAGGCGAGGGAACTAGATGCACAAGCACCCTCTATTCTCGTCGCTGGTTTCGGTACGTGGCCGATTAGATCGGCAAAAATCGGTCCCCAGTGTGCCTGATTCACGAAGAAATCATTCGAGTAGTTGCCTATGTAAATAGCATCGATGTCCTTGGGGTTAAAGCCCTTATCTACAGATAACAGCATTTCATTAAAGGCTTCGGTATATAAGTCCTTCGAATCTTTATCTTTGAAGACGCCAAATTTAGACATCCCGGCACCGACTATCGCCACTTCCCTCGATAGTTTTGTCTTATTTTTCATTTTGTAATCCTTCCTATTTCTTCACTTATAATAGCCGTGTAATCCTCACAGCCAATCGAAGTCTTTCTGCTATATCCTAATTTATACCATCAGGGTTAAGCAATACTCGATTTTACTCATTCGTCCTGGCAGCTTCTACCATGATATTTCACGTTATATAATCACTGCAGCCTCAAAAAATTATTTTCTGATCTGTTGAAATACCTTACCCCCGTATAGTATAATCCAGCCATTCTGATATAACTATTGCAAAATTACAAAGGAGGTTATTATGGAAAAGGCAGGCATTAATTACGGATCGATTACAGGTTTAACAGAGGAGG
>CAZPQB010000196.1:0-4342 GCA_964588605.1 uncultured Dehalococcoidaceae bacterium
GAGGGGGCAAGGGTAAAGGTCCAGATATCACCTGTTGTTAAAAACGGGGAGTACTCAGCAAGAGGGGGCGCCAGCCCCCTCTCATATTTCTACCCCCTCTCCGCACGCGGAGAGGGGGCCAGGGGGTGAGGTATAAAAGTGACAAATTCCCCTTGTTTCTCTGCTCTTTTCGGCGCATTATATATACGGCAAACAAAAAACGGATTTGAATTTAGAAAAAATCAAAAACAAATAAAAACAATTCACACGCACGGACTGAACGTAAAAACCGGCCTGAAAAAAAGAAAAAACAAAAAAACAATTCTCAGCTACAATTTGAAGCTATAGGACCTTAAAAAAATAAAAAACAAAAACAAATCGTTGGATGAAGACCGCCGGATAATGGCTTTTAAAGACAACAGAAGCCTGCCGGCTTTACCCGGGCGAGCCGGCAGGCTATATTACCTGTTTTAACAATATAACTAGTTAGTTCTGGATGACGGTGCCGTCTGCTTCAAATGTGTAGGTAACGCCATCAGTTTTAGTGCAGTTGTCAGCCGTATTCAATCCAGTCATGTAGGCGCTAAGCACCAGCGGTGTAGTGTCTGTGGTCTGAACATTATCCATGTCAGTAATCTCAGTAACATCCGGCGTGCCATCGACGTCTATCAGGCCGGTTGTACTGTCAGCCAGCAATGCCATGACCGCCGTCTGGATGTTGTGCAGCTCCGTCTCCTTGGCTTCGGTCTTCCCCCTGTTGATGAACTTGCCGACGTTAGGCACGGCAACCGCGGCCAGCACGCCCAGAATCGCTACCACTACCAGCAGCTCGATGAGGGTGAAGCCCTTCTCTCCATAACGGAACATCCTGAAGAACTTTTTCATTAGGATACCTCCTTGCTATTTTATAGCTTTTTCCTTTATTTAAAGCTTAACACAGTCTCGAAGCAGTTCAATGACAAAATAGTCCCATACGGGTATAGTAAGATAGTCCTATTGGAGCCGTAGCTATTTCAACTGTCATGATAAACAATAAATAGCTTACATTTTCGGCGTGCCAGTCACCATAGTACGACCACCTAATTAGCGTAAAAGCAGACCCTAATAATGTTCCGGTGGGATACGTTACGGGTAAAGGAGACTCCCTTGTTGACGGAGCGACCAAAAAAGGGCAAAATGAGACGATATGACCATCCTTCTGACCATCGTCTTCACCCTCGCGGGAATCGCCATCGGCAGCTTTTTAAACGTCTGTATCGACCGTTTGCCGCGGCATAAATCCATCGTCCGCGGAGCATCGCACTGCGATAGCTGCGGGCGGCGGCTTTCCGTACCGGACCTGATACCGCTGGTGAGCTATCTCTGGCTGAAGGGCCGCTGCCGCTATTGCAACGCCCGCATTCCCTTCCGGGTCTTTCTGGTGGAACTGCTCACAGGCGGACTCTTTCTCCTGGCGTTCTGGCGCTTCGGGTTGACCCCGCAGTTCGGGATTTCCGCTCTCTGGTGCTGCGTTTTCCTGGTTATTATCTTTATCGATTGGGAACAACAGCTGATATTGAATAAAGTTACTTACCCCATGGCTGTGGTAGCGCTGGTTATACTGGCGCTGGATTATTTTGTTCCGGAGGCGCGGATACTCGGCAACCTGGCGTTCTGGCCCGGAGACAAACCGGCTATATTAAGCGGCGTCATCGGCGGCGCCATCGGTCTGGGCTTTTTTCTACTGGTAGCTTTAATTAATCCACGCGGTATGGGCATGGGCGATGTCAAGCTCGCGGGACTCATCGGGCTGGTCACCGGCTTTCCCCTGGTGGTCGTAGCACTGCTCATCGGGATACTGGTCGGCGGCGGGGTAGCCATCGCGCTACTATTACTGAAGCGCAAGGGCAGGAAAGACGTTATCCCATACGGCACCTTCCTGGCTATAGGCCCCATCGTGACCCTTTTCTGGGGAGCGGACATTTTCAGCTGGTACCAGGGGCTGTTCGGCTTTTCGCTGATACACTGATACAAGATATAGTGCGTATTGACATTGTACTTACCCACCGGTACAATAGTCCTGTATGAACATAGGACTAAACGGCCAGGCGGTTCCCGCTACCGATAGCGCGCAGACTTTTGCCGCAAAAGTGGGAAAGCGCCGTTCAAACATACAGATTATCGCCGATATGCTGCGGGTAGGGGAGAACGGAGCCGGCAAGACGGAAATAATGTATACCGCCAACATGAGCTACAGCCAGATTCAGAAATACCTCGACTATCTGGTTAAACAGGGATTTATCAGTAAGGTAAGCATGGACAACACCATGGTGGCTTACCAGGTGACCGATAACGGCCTCAAGCTGCTTAAAGCCATCGATACCCTGATGAACATGCTGGAACCGGCTAACCGCGAAAACGAATAAAGCCCCTATAACAGCCTGTTAGCGCCCGGGAAAGTCCGCTCCCGGGCTTATTTGTTTAAGTGGCGTTTACTTTATTTCCCCTTGGTTTAATAAAACCTTAAGCAAATCTTTATGATTCTTTTATTTCTTTTATACGTATTTTTATGCCTTGATGATACACTTACAAGGTAAAATCATGAAGAGGCTCTAAAGGTAATAGCGATGAGAAGAACACTGCTGCTGGACGAAGACGATCTAATAATGGTAGTCAAAGAAGACGTCGTCAGGCAGATAGACGAGAACCGCGGCGAGATGAACCGCACCGAGTTCGTCAACTATCTTATTCAGTGCCAGCTGAAAGACTACTCAAAGCAGAGCGAATACGTCACCAAAGAGGAGTTCCAGAGCTTCACCCGCCAGATGATGGAGCTCCTTCATAATTTCCTTCAGTTTTTCATCAGTTACGGGATGAGCATGGGGCAGGGGCAGGACGATGTCGATGTGCAGTCGTTGAGCGAACAGCTGGAGTCCATGTACCATCCCGAGGACGATACCGAAAGGTATTAGCTCCCCCCACCGATACCCCCAGAAGAGCACTGTCAGCTATAACTGAAGCTGATAGAACTGTGTTCTAGAACATTATCCCTTCCCAACGTGTTCCTTATGCCATAGGCTGTTTCTGGTAGCTACATTTACCGCATGGCAAAATATAGCTCCCGGAACGCTTATGATAAAGGCCATCGACCTTATCCGCGAGGGCAAGCTTAAAGAGCTGTGGCAGATGTGCTGCGGCTTTCTCAGTCTTGATATCCATGAGTTCATGGAAATACAGAACAGGCTCATGGGGCAGCAGATTGAGCTTCTTAACCACTGTGAGTTCGGGAAAAAAGTCATGCGCGGAAACCGACCCGAGACCGTGGAAGAGTTCCGCCGGATGGTCCCGCTGACTACCTATAAAGACTATTGTCCGGAGCTAATAGAGAAACGGGAGGATATCCTCCCGGCCAAGCCGGTCGAATGGGTGCATACTTCGGGGAGGTCGGGCGAATATCCGTGCAAGTGGATACCCATAACGGCGGAGTTCAGACAGGAGATGAGCGTTATCGCCAAAGGCCTGTCCATTATTTCCTCGTGCAAGGACTGGGAGGACACATCTCAGGTCGTCGAATGCCCCAGGATTATCAACGCCGTGGCTCCCCGACCGTATATGTCCGGCTCGATGGCAGATATGATAAACCTGCAGTCGCCCACGCTGTTCATGCCCCCGCTGGAGGGGATGGACAACCTGACTTTCGAGGAGAGAATTCAGCTCGGTTTCCAGCAGGCGCTTTCATGCGGGCTTGATGGCTTCTGCGGACTGTCTCTCGTCCTGGTGAAAGTTGGTGAACGGTTCAGCCAGGCGTCCAACAAGACTTCCATCCTACCTTATCTCAGACAGCCCCGGGCGCTTCTGCGGCTGGTGGGGGGCGCCGTCAAGAGCAAGCTGGCGCGGCGCCCGATGCTGCCGCGCGACCTGTGGAAAGTGAAGGGCATTCTGAGCGGTGGGCTGGACAGCTGGGTATACAAGGAAAAGATAAAGGAACTGTGGGGCAGGTATCCGCTGGACGTCTACTGCGGCTCCGAGGGCGGCATCTACGCAACCCAGACGTGGGACTACGACGGCATGACTTTCGTGCCCAATCTCAACTTCTTCGAGTTTATCCCGGAGGACGAGCTGATAAAGCTGGAGATGGACCGCACCTATGTTCCGCGCACGTTGCTTCTGGACGAGGTAAGGGCCGGAGAGAACTACGAGGTAGTCCTTACCAATTTCCACGGCGGGGCCATGGTCCGGTACCGCCCCGGCGACATGATAAGGATTACTTCCCTACGCAACGATAAGCTGGGGATAGACATCCCGCAGATGGCCTTCGAGCGGCGTGTGGACGGACTGATAGATTTTAACGTCATCCGATTGTCAGAGAAGACCATCTGGGAGG
>CAZPQB010000197.1:0-4337 GCA_964588605.1 uncultured Dehalococcoidaceae bacterium
GTTATCCATACTGCTTTACCGGCCGATACGGTGGGTCTCCTGGCTTTTCACCCCGTTTGTCATAGCACTCAGCTGGATAGCCGCCGCTTTTACCAGGATGGTCGGCGGGACCCTCGTGCCCAGGTCAATAATCAGTGACGAGGAAATACGCACCATGATATCGGTAGGACGGGAAGAAGGCACCGTGGAAGAGGCCGAAGCCAAGATGCTGCACAAGGTCTTTGACTTCGGTGACCGCCCTGTCTACGAGGTTATGGTGCCGCGCCTGGAGGTCGCCGCCCTGCAGCAGAGTTCCACGATAGCCGACTTCCTGAAACTCTATACCGAATCACCTATCTCCCGCTTCCCGGTATATAAAGACACCATGGACAATGTGGTGGGAATACTATCCGTAAAAGACGTGCTCATGGCCCGTGCCAGGGGCACGATCACTAACGAAAGCACCATTGACGACCTGGTTCGTCCGGCTTACTTCACGCCCGAGACCAAGCTCATCAACAAGCTCTTCTTCGAGATGCGCGACAACAACTACCGGATGGCTGTAGTCGTCGATGAATACGGCGGCACCGCGGGAATAGTCAGCCTCAGCCGACTCGTCGAGGAGATTGTCGGCGAGGTCGGCGATGAGATGGCCGGGATAGAAAAGGACTACGAGATAATCAATGATTACACCTTCCAGATTGACGGTGGTATGCGTATTGAGGAAGCCAATGAAGAGATGGAGCTGAACCTGCCGGAAGGAGAAGACTACGAGACCGTCGCTGGCTTCATACTCAGCCTGCTGGGGCATATCCCGAGACGCAACGAACAGTTACGGTACCGGCAACTAAAGATAGTGATAACCGAAATGAAGGGTCAAAAGATTGAGAAAATCCTGCTGACCAAAGAACGCAAGGAAAAATCCGAGCGTAAAACAAACACGGAGCAATGAATTTATCATGACTGGCCATGAATTACTATATATAGTACTGCTCATTGTCTGTGTTGGCTTAACTGCCTTTTTCTGCACTTCAGAGACAGCCTTCCTTTCGCTGCAAAAGGTGAGGTTGGAGCACATGGTCAGCACCGGCGTTAAGGGAGCCAAGAGAGTATCCAGGATGATTGAGCGACCGGAGAAGCTCCTCGCCGTCGTCCTGCTCGGTATTAATCTGGCCAATACGGCAGCGGCTGCCCTGGGTACCATGCTGGCTGTTTCTATCTGGGGGGAACAGGGTATCATATATGCTACTATCGGCATGACTATCATTATCCTGATATTTGCCGAGACCACCCCCAAGACCTTTGCCGCCCAGCACGCCGAGCGAATGGCCATATTATACGCCAGGCCACTGGGTTTAGTAGCCTGGCTGCTTACTCCATTCGTGACGGCACTGAGCTGGATATCTGCGGGGTTCGCCAAGATAATAGGCGGGGCGCCGATACCCAAATCACTGGCCAGCGCCGAGGAAATCCGCACCATGATATCCGTCGGGCACAAAGAAGGTACCGTCGAGGAAGATGAAGCCAAACTACTGCATAAGGTCTTTGAGTTCGGCGACCGGCCCGTCTACGAGGTTATGGTGCCGCGCCTGGAGGTTGTCGCTATCGAGCAGGGCTCCAAACTATCAGATTTGCTGGGCCTCTACGCCGAGAAGCCAATGTCCCGGTTCCCCGTAATCAAAGAGAATATGGATAACGTGGTCGGTATCCTGGCGGTCAAGGACGTACTCATGGCCCTGGCCAAGGGTACGGCCAACGAAGAGAGTTCTATTGATGAGCTGACCCGTCCGGCCTATTTTACGCCGGAATCCAAGCACACCGATGAACTCTTCGCCGAAATGCGAGATAATAACTACCGTATGTGCGTGGTGGTGGATGAGTACGGCGGTACGGCCGGAGTCGTCAGCATCAGCCGGCTGGTCGAGGAGATTGTCGGCGAGGTCGGTGATGAAATCACCGGGTTGGAAAAGGACTACGAAATAATCAACGAATATACCTTCCAGATTGATGGCAGCATGCGCATTGACGAAGCCAACGAAGAGATGGAACTGGACCTGCCGGAAGGAGAAGACTACGAGACTGTCGCCGGTTTTATACTCAGCCTGCTGGGGCATATACCCAAACGCAACGAACAGTTGAGGTACAAGGGCCTAAAGATGGTTATAACCGAAATGCGGGGACTGAAAATAGAGAAAATCATGCTGACCAAGGAAAAACAGGCGGCCGCCGCACAACGCGTTCATAAGAAGAAAAAGGAAGACGACGAAGGCGAAAACACAAAAGAACAGGACGCCTGAAGACCCCACATATAGATTTTATTACCCGAGGAATAATATGCAACGCCTGCGCATCAGATTTTGCCGGGGAGAAGAGGTGAAGTTCATCTCCCACCTGGATATGATGCGCCTGTGGCAGCGGGCTCTTAACCGGGCCGGGGTGCCCCTGGCGTATTCGGAAGGATTCAATCCCCACCCCCGGATGTCACTGGCCGCCCCGCTTGCCCTGGGAGTAACCAGCGAAGCCGAACTAATGGATATCGTTCTGTCCAGATGGTCATCCCCCCACTCGTTCACTGAATCCGTCAGTCGACAACTGCCACGCGGCATCGCCATCCGCCAGGTCTACAACATAGCCCTGACTCTGCCGTCACTACAGTCTCAGGTTCGCTACGCTGAGTATGCGGTTGGGCTGAAAACCGAAAAAAGCCAGCCGGATGTGGAGTCGGCCATTACCTCGCTGCTGGCAAAAGAACAACTGCCATGGCAGCACCGGCGGGATACCGGTCCACGGCACTATGACCTCAGGGCCTTAATCGAAGACCTGTGGCTCATTGACTGGCGCAGCGGATACGGCAGCATCGGGATGAAGCTGCTCTGCGACAGCAACGGTTCGGGCAGGCCAGAGCAGGTTGTCGCAGCCCTGGGTTTCGAGCCGTATCCCGAATCAATACACCGCACCAAACTCATTCTAAATACGAGTTAAGGACGAAGCCTGTATTATCTTTTCACACCCACCGCCCCCACTCAGATTTTTCTTCCCACCCACCCACCCCCGTAACATAAGCTGTTTATCCCGCAAGATATACCCAACCACCCCCAAAAATCAGGGGGCAGGGCGTAACCTTTACGGGCTAAGCCGCAGGCGATAAGAGGGCGGGCCAGGGTGGGAAAACACAACACACGTCAGGGGCAAAGGGAGGGGGGGACAAAGGGGGAGGGTTTAAAATATAATAAGAAGAAAAAGAGGGTATATTGACGAGAGCCAGAGCCAAGATGACTCCAGAGCAGCGGGTACTGCAGTTCATCAAAGAAAAGAACCTGATACCCAGAAAGCAGACCCTGGTCGTGGCCGTATCCGGCGGTCCGGATTCCGTCTGCCTGCTTCACATCCTGTTAAAGCTGCGAGAAGAACTGGATATCGAGCTGCACGTCGCCCACCTCAATCATCAACTCAGAGGCACCGAGGCCGAGGCTGATGCCCGGTACGTTGCCGGCCTGGCCCAGCGGCTGGGGATTCCCACTACCATAGAATCGCACGATGCTAAAGCCTACCAGACACAGCATCACACTTCACTGGAGGAAGCCGCCCGTGAGGTGCGTTATGCGTTCCTGGCCGGTGTCGCCGGGACGGTGGGGGCGGCTCGGGTGGCGGTGGGGCACACTGTTGATGACCACGTTGAAACTATTCTCATGCATCTGATACGGGGGAGCGGTACGAGGGGACTGCGGGGGCTACTGCCGTTCAATCGCTGGCTGTATCCTGATGGCGTTATCAATATTATCAGGCCGCTGCTGGAGCTGACCCGTGAGGAAACGGCCGCTTACTGTCGGCAACATAACCTCAAGCCCCGCACCGATACCTCAAACCTGTCAATGGAGCCCTTCAGGAATAAAATTCGCCGTCAGCTTCTGCCGCAGCTCCGGGAATACAACCCCCAGATAAGCGAAGCCCTGCTGCGGACGGCGCGCATCGCTGCCGATGACCTGGACTTCATCGATAGCGAGGTAGCTCATCTGTGGGGAAAGATTGCACGGCAACAGGGAGGCGTGGTTATTATCGATAAAAAGGAGTTTATTTCCCGGCCATCTGCCCTGAAAAGGCACCTGCTGCGAGTCTCTATAGAAGCCTTGCTGGGCAATGTTAAAGACATCGAGGCAAGCCATATTGAAGACATGCTGGATGCTCTGGAGAAACCGGCCGGGAAGCGAATCAACCTGCCCTGCGGCCTTAATTTCACGATTGAATATGACAGATACGTACTGGGGCCAGACCCGGCATCTCTCTGCCCCTTTCCCCCCCTTGAAAACGAGACCGAACTCAACATACCGGGCCGTACGGTCATACCGGGATGGGATATC
>CAZPQB010000198.1:0-4322 GCA_964588605.1 uncultured Dehalococcoidaceae bacterium
TCCGTCGAGGCTGTAGCCATCTTCAACTTCAAAGCGAGGCCTCGATTCGCTTTGACAAAGGGCTTAATAGCGAGCTTCCGCTACTACCATTGAAACGGGCAACTCAACTGCTACTGGAGCTAGCCGGCGGCAGAGCAGCCAAGGGCATAATTGATGTTTATCCCGGAAAATCAGAACCAAAGCCGATATTGCTTTCCGCCCAAGAAGTGAAACGCCTTTCGGGCTTGGCAGTTACTATTGATGAAATTCTTAAGGTATTAAAAGCCTTAGGCTTTGAGTGCCAGGAGACCAATTCAGGCTCGCAGATTTCGGTGTCTGTGCCTTACTGGCGCAGCGACGTTAAATGCTCTGCTGACCTCGTGGAAGAAGTAGTGCGCATCATTGGTTATGAAAAAATCCCAATCACCAGGCTTGGCTCTCCTTTGCCTCAACAAAAATCAAAATTGTCACCGTCAGCCCGGCGAAGCAATCTCGAGGAGAAATTACGTAATATTCTGACCGGCTTTGGCTTTCAAGAGATATTAACTTATTCTTTAGTCAGCCTGGAGAAGTTGCAGAAGCTTTCCCCAAAGCTCGAGTTGAAAATTCCGCCGTTAAAGGTAGCTAACCCTATGACGAGGGAACAGGAATATCTGCGTATCAGTTTAAGGGCCGGTCTTCTAGCTACGTTGTCACATAACCAAAAATTTGAGCGGGCAGGCATAAGGCTCTTTGAAATCGGCAAGGTATTCTTGCCCCAGCACTCTCCTGTCAATGCGACCCTGAGTGAAACGAAGGGGAAGCAATCTCAAGAAGAAAGGGAGCTACCCCAGGAAAAGGAGATGCTCTGTGCCGTGCTCAGTGGCCCGAGTGCAGAATTATCCTGGCAAGCTGATAAGGGGATGCTCGACTTCTTTGACGCTAAGGGGGTAGTGGAGAGTCTCCTGAACCAGTTGAGATTGAGTGCGACTTTCGATATTGGCAATGATGAAATTCTATTCCCGGGAAGAGGAGCCAACATAATCGTTGAAGATGATAAAGTAGGTATTGTAGGAGAGGTGCATCCCAGGGCAGCACAAGCCTTTGAGCTTTCTAACACTATTTGCCTTATAGAAATTGACCTGGAAAAACTGTTGGCCAAGCTTACCGGGACAAAGGAATACCAACCTATCCCACGGTTCCCCAGCGTCCCTAGGGATATCGCTCTAGTAATAGATGAGCAAGTGAGCTACCGAACAGTGGAGAACATAATCCGAAGCTTTCCGCTAGTAACGCAGGTAACCCTCTTCGACCTTTATCGAGGCAAGCAAATAGCCAAGGGCAAGAAATCCTTTGCCATAAGGATTATCTATCAATCGCCCAAACATACCTTGACCGACGAGGAAGTTGACCGAACCCAGGAGCAGATGCTCGCCAGGCTACATCAGGAACTTGGCGCTACTTTGCGGGATTGACTCTCTGCAACCAGAGTCAACAATCTGGACTAAGTAGCGCTGCTAAATTCCACGTTATATGAAGCCTTACAGGTGTTAATTCGTTTTACCCTTTCCTCTTAGGTTCCAGTCAACCTTACCGCAACTGCAGCGGACGGCAACAGGCTCCGTTCCTGTAACGGCAAGATACAGCATCCCACCACAACTGCTACACACGAACAAGCCATATAGATCCTGAAATGCTTCTACCACTGGTCGAAAGTCATTCTCTAAAAAATTGGCCCAGTTGTTATAGTGAACATTGGCATTCACAGTCCATTGTTCAGCATTTGAGCGAGTGTATATCTGCCCCACAGTGCTATCAAGCTCTTGCAACATGGCAAGGCGATCTTTGTAACCCCACGATTGCGCAGCATTTTTCGCTTGCTTTAACAAACTGCGGTATTGTCTCATCGCTGCGGGAAGAACATGACCCAATTCCCATTGACCACTTAATTTGAATAATACTTCTGCTCCGAGAGCATCACACACCATCGCAAAGAACTGCTCCGAGCCTCTCCGCAGTCGAAGGGCTGCACTTGGGACATCATTCTTTTGCAGATCCTCCTCTATCCGTTCCCACATATCCACTTCGTAGTCTACGTGCGGCCCAGTATCGACATGCCAGTTGTAAAACTCAACGATTCCACGTGAGTCTACGATGCCTGCGCTCTGCAGTTGCTTCGCCCATGTCTTATCGTGGGTTGTGATAAGGAATTGTCGATCAGAGAAGGAAGTCGCCAAAAGGTGAGCAAGCTGTCTTCGGTGGTCAGTGTCGATGGACATTACTACATCATCTAAGATGATTAAATCAATGGAGCCTCCAATTAGTTTTTCTGCTAAGGCTAAATACAGGCAGAGCCCCATGCTATCTTGATGGCCCTCACTATGTAGGGCATGTGGTGGATGAAGTCCACGTCCATGAAAGTCAACCTCGAAATTCAGGCCGGCTTGCTTAGGTTCGATCTTAGCTGTAAACTCGCCCTCATCAAGTTCGTGTAAGTGCCGATATAGACCTGTAAACCGATCTTCAACGTCGTTATAGAGTTTCCCCAAAATCTTGTCTCTTGCTCTTACGAAGCTCTCATACAAAACGTTGGCTCTTTCCTGAGATAACTCCGCGTTCTTGAATGCGGTTTCAGCTTTTTCGAGGGCTTTGAGATTCTCTTCAAGGCGTGTTAAGGTATCCCATGCATTTTGTTCTGGCGTAGTTTGGGGATAGTTATCCTTGGCTACCGAACGAATACGCTCGAGAGGTTCAGCAATATTGTCGGGAACAAGCATCCGCTGTACCTGATCCGAACCAAAACGAGGGTCTGGATATTTCTCGATGGCAGCACTTAAAACACTTGAAAGAGCCTGCAAATCACAAAGCCAGGATTTAAGCCGTGAAAGTTCATCTTTGAGATCTACTATCTTAGCTGTTCCAACCACTTCCTCAAGGCTTGCAATGGTATTATTAACAGACCTCGCAACAGTGTCGGATAGATTTGCGACATCCTCCCGATGTTTCGCTGCAACCTGTGCGGTGGACAACCGCTGTTCTAGATATTCGCGTAATTTACCAGGGGGCCATGAGGTATCGCATAACGGACAAGCACCAGTATCATCAATCAATGTCATGCCTAACGTAGTCAAATCCAAACGTGAGAGTTCGCGCGACAACTGAGGATCAGACCGGATAGTTGCTATTAAATTGCGGAGTTGCTCATCGCTTTTGGCAATCTCCGCCTGATTTTGTTCTAACGTCACGTTATAAAGGTTCTGAATATCTCTCTCAAGCAGCGTGACGTTAATAACTTGGCTGGTAGAGACAGCCATCGGCGGAATAAGCCCTGTTTTTAACTCTACAGAGCGAAGGATAGAAATAGGCTGTCCCCCCAAAGCTGTGCGATTTTTATTCACAAATTGTAGAATGGTGTCTTCATTAAAGGATTTTTCTTGGACTGTTGCGCTGACTGCTCCTCTTGCTGTGTCCATAGCTTTCTTCGCGATCTTACAATCTTCTTGAAGCTTATGCTGCACTTTGACAAGCGTTTTCCTGATCTCCTCGATTTCGGTAATATTCAGAAGTTCTTGAATCTCTTGAGCACGAGTACTAGCCTCAGCTGTGATATACTTGAGTATATCGCGCCTAGTCAGAACATGCTGGCCTTGTTTGGCAAGCTGCATGATTGGTTCAAGGTTCTGTCTCACAATCTCATCACAATCTAAGGTGTCGGGATCTGCCATGCAGCGTTTTATCTCTACTGGACTCTTCATACTTGGCAACTGAACTATAGCGCGCACCACAGCATCTTTTGGTTTGTGGTCAATGTGTGGGCCGTGCTTATTAAGCGTAATGCCACCAGTTCCCTTACCAATCAAACGTGAAATGTGACCCGTCAGCAGAAAATCAATCGCATCTACGACTGCGCTCTTTCCTGACCCATTCGGTCCACAAGCTACGAAATTTTTGCCGTTTGGTTTCAATAGCAGATAGGGAATACCACGCACATTGTGAATTTCGAGTTCGAGCACTTTCACGATGTTTCCTCTGAAGCCAATTGGATGGCCTCAATAATTTGTGTTTCTTCTGTTAAATCACCTCTCATTGCCAACTGCTTCAGCTTTTGAATTGTCTCGGCATCGAAGGACGAGAGGAGTTTGACGCTTGCGAACATCTCATCAAGAATCTGCGCGACAAGCGATTTCTGACCACTGGTTTCTTCTACCATCAGTCCACCCTAGCAAATTTCGCTTAACTAGCTATTTGCGAACTAAATATTCACTTATCCTCGTTGCTCATATCATGTTTGTTTGGCTGTCTTTTCCATTAGCAGCTTCTTAACCTCGGCAGCCAAATTATCCAAGGGCAAAAGCTGGGCTTCT
>CAZPQB010000199.1:0-4306 GCA_964588605.1 uncultured Dehalococcoidaceae bacterium
CGTACCAGGTATGCTTGTAACCGGTCCCCAGCATCAGAATCCCGGTCCGCTCCATCAGGGTAAGTTCAGCGCCGGCTCTCCAGGCCATGGCTACACCGTCGCCGGTCGAGTTACGGGAACGGAAGGTATTATAACCGGCCAACTCCGTATTCAACATCCACAGAGAAAAGTCGCCGGCCGTTGCCAACACGGCGGCCTTGGATTTAAAGACCATGAATTCGCCGGTGCGGTTGTTGAAGCCCATCGCACCCACCACCCTAGCTCCCTGGACACCTCCCTCTGTCAGCAAATTGGTAACCATGACGCGGTCATAAATCTTCACGCCCAGACGTTTGCATTCTTTCTTTAGAGCCGGTTTGAAGGTCGTTCCCCAGACGCGTATCACAACTTCTGTGGAGTGGTTAGGGCTGACGCGGGGCGAAAACATAAATTTGGTATCGTCATACCTGCCTTCGGCCCCTTTGTATTCGTCGTCAACGTCCCTGATTTTGCCACCTATCTGCTCCAGTTCAAGGAGCGTATCGTAGTTTTCACGGCATTGAATCTGGGTGCCGATGCCGTTGCCGTAGGGACACTTTAGAGGTTCTTTCATCAGCATTCCCAGGACGCCCGGACGTTCGGTCATCTTTCTGGCCCATTCGTCGGGGTCAACCTTGGAGTGAGGGTTAGCGGGCACGTTACACCAGTGGTCACACCCCGGACCCCCGGCGCCGCTCCGGATGGTGTCCCCCTTTTCCACCATCGCCACCCTGACGCCCTTCCTGGCGGCGTTGATAGCCGCCCAGCACCCGGCGATACCGCCGCCAATGACCAGGACATCAGTCTCAATTTCCTGCTCTTGGTCATAGCGTATCGGGTAGGGCCAGGAGGGGGCCTTGCCGTCTTTTTCCAGTAAATCCTGCCATTTCGTCATGTTGTATCCTCCTTTCAATTGCACTCTATTTTATAATTCAGTCACCCTGATTTTACATTATTTTGGGGACGCAACCAAATTATAATGATAAACAAAATAAAAAGAAAGTGAGTTCATCTACCGGGCGTTGTTATAAAGCTTTCCCCCACCCCACCCCTCGTTATCATATGCACATACCCCCCATCCCACTTAGTTATCTTTTCCCACCCTGCTTGCCCGCCGTAGCTCTCGCCTGCCAAGGCTCAGTAAGAGCCGCGAGCAGGTTAGCGTAGGCTGGCCACACTCGCGGCATCCGTGCTCCAGACCGTCTGTCTCCCCATCCCAGTCTCCCCCTTTGAAAAAGGGGGACTAAAGGGGATTTTAAACCGGAGAGAGGGATAAAGGGAGTGAAGTTAAGAAACAATCTCAAATCTTTTGGGTGTCTATACTTATATACATATTAAAAGTAATCCGAAGACAGTAGATAATATGATTGCCAAATAACAAACAATGTCTGTGGTTATTATAGTCAGTAATTTACGACCTTTTCCTGGTAATATTTTATTTTCAATAAATTGCGGCCAGTGTTTATCTTTCTTGATTTCTGTATCCCATGATTCAATGATGCTATCATCATTACTTAGCTCATTCAACAGTTCTATTAATGCATCAACTACATCTGAAGCTCTAGAGCGAAGTCTGAATTGTCGATATACAAATGTGAATACAAGTGCAGCTAACACCGCAAAGAATAGGAATACTAATACATGTTGCCAAAACGTTATTACTTCGCCATTGAGCTTTGTATTAAATAAATAACCCAAAGCAATTATACCTGGAACATAGAGAGCCGTCGCAACCCATGACATGGTTTCTTTGTGATTATGGTAGTCGCTCTGAGACTGAAGCGCCGATGTTAGCCATGCGAGATATTTTTCAGCTTTATTAGCCATTCTAATACCTCTGCCTATTATTATACCATTATGCCACTACCCCAACCCTAAAAAATAAAAAACCTTAACCTCTGGACCGCGTCAGGAAGTTATTACAATCCTCCACATCGTGAAGGATGGCCGCCCTCGCCTCATCATTAGCTTATCCCGTAAGATTTTCCCCCACCCAGTCTCCCCCTTTGAAAAAGGGGGATTAAGGGGGATTTTATAACGAAATCCCTCTCTAACTCTCCCTTTACAAAAAGGAGAGGATGTCTGTGCATACCGTTATATCCATGCTTCAACACAATTTGTCTCCCTCCTTCGTAAGGAGGGACTAAGGGAGAATTAGTCCCACCCAGTCTCCCCCTTTCGTAAAGGGGGACTAAGGGGGATTTTCACCGGGGAAAAGGGGGCAGGGCATAACTTTTACGGGCTAAGCCGCAGAAGACACGAGGGTGGGCTTGGCTTCGCTTAAGCTTTAGCGCAAGCAGGCCTTGGTGGGAAAATAAAATTTACGAACGGGGCTGTGGAGTATTTAGTGGGGGCGACACCCCCACTTCCTCTTTGCATACTTTCGTAAAGGCGGATTATTAGCTTTCACTCACAAACCATCGCTGGGGGGGGTAAAGGAGGCGGCGTATTTTTTGATTATTCACGGCACTCGCCATTTATAGACTAAAGCCCCAATCAGCCAGATTCCCTTTGTAAACGTTCCCCCTTCCTTTCCTAAAGGAAGGGGGCTAGGGGGATGGATTAGTAAGGTCACATTAAAAGGAAGGGGGCTAGGGGGATAGATTAATGAGGCATAGATACATCGGCTTGACAAAACCCACCCCAAAGCTTTAAATTGTCCACATCCCGTATTTTTCTCAGAAGAAGCCAAATGAATAGAGAAGAACATATTTATCGTGCCCTGCAGAAACACATGGATACCCTGCCCGTCGGTTTCCCGGCCACGCCGTCCGGTGTGGAAATACGCCTTTTAAAACGCTTCTTCACCCCTGAATTATTACAGGACATGGCGCAGTATACCCGGGAAGCATTCGGCCGCGAGATTTTCCAGGTCAGGACTCCCCAGGTGCGCACCATACCGGTGGAAAAAAGTATCCCGCTTCCCGAAAAATATCAGGTCGGCAGTTATGACAACGTCAGAGAACTCATCGATAATAACACCGACCAGTTCGCCGTCGCCAACTGCATCTGCCGGCAGGCCATGGATTTAAGGGGGCAAAGCTGCTCTGTCAGTGACCTCCGCGAGTTATGTCTCATACTTGACGGTGAGCACTATATCAATATGGGTCTGGCGCGCCCCATCACCCGGGAAGAGGCCTTTGATACTCTGGACAAGGCCCGGGAAGCTGGATTTGTCCTTCAGCCGCTGAACTCACAGCGTCCGGATGCCATCTGCTGTTGCTGTGGAGATTGTTGTGGCATTTTAAGGAATATTAAACAACTCCCCCGCCCCGCCGACTACTATATATCCAACTTCTATGCCGAAATTGACCCGGAACTATGCACGGGTTGTCAGGTCTGCGTTGAGCGATGCCAGCTGGATGCCCCGTATGTGACTGACGGCATAGCCGCTATAAATCTTGACCGCTGTATCGGCTGTGGCAATTGTGTTGTCACCTGTGAGGCAGGTGCCGTCCAGCTCAAGAAAAAAGACGAGGAGACTGTCCCACCCCGAAATTCAGAGGAATTATATAAGAAGATAGCCGCCGAAAAAGCGGCCAGAAAACAACTATAAAAAAAGGAGGCAATACCAATGGAATTTGACTACGACGATGTCATCAAATACATGAAGAACTACTTCGATACCTTCAATAAATATGCGCAGTACCCTGATACTGTCCACCGCATGGACGACTATTTCGCCCCCGATTTTAATTTCATTCCATTCGTAGCCACCATCGAGCCCCGCAGTGGCCGCGAGGCTTTCTACGAAGTGCTCTTATCCCACCCCTCAGGCTTCGAGAAGCTGATACCTCAGGACATCATTTTTGACGAGCGCCGAAAGGTCGTCGTCGCCCTCATCAAGGCTGAGGTTTCCGACAGTAATACCGGCGAGTTGCTGGTTACTAAACACTATTTTGCCCGCTACCCGCTGGTGCTGGACGAAAATAACACCATAAAAATCAAGGAACTCAAGCTTTTCTGGGAGGTCCTGCCCCCTGGAGCTATGGAAATCGACGACGTGTTCGACAGGGACCGCAAAAAATAACCCGAAAAAGGGAGAGTTTTATCCCCTCCCCTTTTCCCCCCACCCGGTCCTGTCTTCACGAGGCAGTCCTTCTGTAGAAGGACAACGAATGAATTTCTTCCCCACCCCCATCGCGTCTTATCTTTTCCCACCCTGCCGCCCTCGCACCATCCGTGTCTAATCCGTTATATCCAACCCTCCCCCAGTTTGTCCGAACCCGCATATCAAAGCATTTGCCCAATCTGTCTCCCTCCTTCGTAAGGAGGGACTAAGGGAGAT
>CAZPQB010000200.1:0-4256 GCA_964588605.1 uncultured Dehalococcoidaceae bacterium
TAGGGAGCAAATCTTGAAGGCATGATCTGGCTGACTACTAGGCCACAAAACGATGTTTTGTTTAAGCTCAGCAAGAGCTTCAGAACACATCCGACTGGGCGTAGACTATGGTTCCGTCAAGAAGGGTGTAACGAGATGTGAGTCGACTTCATCTTCGTCGTGAATAGTGGGACCAAACAGGTTCTTGAATTCTGCTATCAATTTTGGCGATGGGTCAGACAAACCTTCCTTGAGTGAGTTGAGTTCGCTAATTTGGATATCAAACACATCGGCCAACCTTTCGTCTGAATCAATAGGTGGATCCCAATTTACCTTTTTCGCCTGTTCCACAATATAGTAATAGGCTCTCTTTCGGCTCTCACGCTGGTTTGTCACGCAACTCCTCCTATATGACTGATAATGTGATCTATGTGGAATTCTAGCACAGAGAGTTTGCTTTGAGAAAAGCCTGTGCCGTGCCTTGTAGGTTTAAGATAGATGGTATCGGCCGAAATAACACAAACTGGCTAATTGTTAAGTACAGAGTTTCAAGACTAGGAATTGAAGTTCGGCAGTTCATAAACGGAGATGACAATTGATATCGTGAGGTCTGCCCTAAGCTGGAGATGACCGCTTATTCTGTATTTCCCCGCTAATTTCTCTTATTCCTATGGAGCCTTTGGAATATAAGTAAGGCTTGGTAATACTAATGTCAACACTAAGACTCCATTGCCAGCTATGTTACTGGGTTTTCCCCAGGCTGAGAATCTCCATCGATAAGATGTCTGACGACCTTAGTACGTAGACTGTGCCTGTACTATTGGAAGCCCTCAAGAAGATATAGTCAGAAGTTTTAGCTATCAGGGAAAGTTCCTGTGACCTGTAAACAGCATTATCGGTTGGCACCCATTCTATCCCGTCACCCAGTTTTTGATCTGCATATAGTTCGACTTGTGGAAAATCGCTAGGATTGATTATTTGAGCCTTATATGCGCCCCACGCCTGTGCACTCATGTAAGGAGTGAAGAGAAGCGTGATAATCGCAGCGGCAATGAATATTCTAGACTTAATCTTGCCGCTTCTTATCTGCGAAAATGTGGCTCTATCAAAATACAAAAGCATTATTAGTATGCCCAAAATCATTATACTAGTCACCAGTATTCCTAGTACTACCGGTTTTTCGATGATAAGGTCGGGCCTGAAAATCCACCAGTACCAAAACAGTGCCAGCATTAAGCCGTTCCATACCAAATAGATAGTGCCCCCTACGGCGCTGACTCTAACGATCCAATCATTAGAGGGTGTATTCTGCTCCGCAGTCCAGATACGAGTGATCAGCAGTCCTACCAATACGGCGGTAAACGCTCCCGTTATGAAGATCGTATCGACTTGGGCTCCGGAATACATATAATCTTGCAGCTCAAAGTGCACGAGGCTAGCAGGAACACCCAAGGACTTGAAAAACCCATCGTAATATGCTCTACCGACATAGTACATCAGATAGACCAGCCCCGAGATGCCACCGATCAGGGTGAACAGGCGCGTTCTAGTAAAGCGTGGTGCAGGGGCAGCGGCTACTGTGGCGACTACTGGCGGTTGGGTTACCAATGGTTGGGCTTCGGCCTGAACACCTTCGGCGGGAACCCGGCGATGATGCTTTCTCCACATTGCGCCCACAGCTACGATAATGTAGAGGAGTATCAAAAGGGCAATGAATAGCCAGACGAATGTAGCGACCGTAAGCGCAACTAACCCAACGAGGGTTCTACTAAACAGGGGGTTGTCTGGATAGAGGATCAGCAGCAGGAAATATCGCCCGACCAGGAGAAAGTCTATAAGTGCAGCTACATAACTCGATGCCTTCAGGATCCGTTTGGACGAAGTCTTTAGAACGGCTAGTACGCTGATTTCTTTTTGCGTCTCCTCTGGTCTGACTTTTTCCTGCGTACTCATATGGTTACCAGTCACAACCCTTCTGCCAAGCTAGACTTTAACCGCCCGATCCCATCTTGTCAAACTAGCCGACGCCACCTTTAGTTGCCCCAACTCCTTCTACAGATTATTTGCACAGGCGCTGCTTTGACTGTTGGTCAATCTTACCATCATGATTATGATTTTTGATCCATTTTCTCACCCAAAAACGGCAAAGTCAATCAGCTTTAAATTACACAATCCTCGGTTTTGCTTAACCTTGCTGCGTGCGACACAGAATAAGAAAGTGGTACTCTAAAAATTACCTAACATGTGAGCGGCTCCGCTGACATCCGCATTCGTGCTATAGTTTGAGCAATAATAGAGGCAGGTTTAGAGAGATATGGAAATAGCCTTGGGCATTCTGGCCATTGTTCTTGCTGCGGTTGCTCTCCTTCCATATTGTTTAGAAGTGTGGCTTTGGCACCATGGAAAACCGAAGCTATCGGCACGAGCTTTATCCCAAGAATTCAATGTGGATAGCAACAGCCACGAAGTGGATATTAGATTCTGGCTGTATGTTGGACTTAAGCAAGGCTTTCCTGCGTACGTTCGAGACCTACAAGTCATAATCCCTCTAGAAGCAAAACCATACCAACATCCAGCCTCGAATGAAGTCTTTCAGCAGAAAGCGTACCTGGATGGTGCAGGAATGCGACAGGCACTCATTATAGGTGCTTCACATCGCCCAATCAGTTCTAAATACACTGAGTCCCATTTGATAGCATTTCGTGTTCCTGCAGAAAACTTCATTAGCAGCATTGACCTAGTGGCAACAATGGAAATTGATGAAGCAAAATTGGGTTTCTGGGCGATTTTTTATCATACGCGCCGCTACTTTGAGACCTTGATCATCAAGTTATCTGAAGTTAAGCCTTCTAATACGTCTACCAGTCAATCACACTAGCCGACATCGAAATTGCGATTGCGCTTGGTCTTGTCCTTCTCGTCTACGTCATCCGGCACTGACAAGGCGTGAGCAGCGGAGGTAACATTATCGTCATTTGAGAACATGGACTGCTAGTTGCCAACCACAATTACTCATTTAGTGACGCGAGTAGATTCTCTCGCTTCATAGTCTGAGTAAACTCTGTGGTTCGTTTTGGCTAATGGTGGTAGCCACTAAACACCAAAATAGGGCTTCACTTTTTGTTCGAAATCCGGAGGTACTCTTCCAAAACCCTCGAGAGCCCATATGATGCGATTAGCTGCTTCATGTATCGCTTGCTTTTCTTTTGAAGGGTTATTTATGGTTGCGGCTCGTTCCTGAAATTCCGGTAATTCACTCCATCTCTTAAGCTCAACACGGTCATGGAAAATTAATTCCTTAAACGTGCTGTTAATGGCTTTTGATTCAAATTCGTGAAACTTAGTCACGCTCAGATCTTCGTAGGTGCTTAATTGGTTCTTTGGATTATCTATGTTCAGGTTGATATCTAGTAACAAACGAGGAGAAAGAACCGCCATTAAGGCGTTAGCACTTATCATGATGGGTGAGTCGCAAAGAGGGAAGGTATGTTCTTGGGTGCGGTAGAAAGTCCATTTTCCTAATGCAATTGGTGTCACCGCTCTAGCTAATATCAACGGATTTGCCCAAGCATTCTTGAGAAGCCAGAAATACTCCCATTTATCCATTCCTATGCAATTGGCCAAATCCAACATCGCAGTCATCATTTCGTAACTTCTCATTGCGTGGATAATTAGAATACAAGCTAGAAAACCCTTGTGCTCGATTGAGGATAGCCCCCCTATTCGCACTGCCTCTGTCAATGAATTATATCCAGCCTTATTCTCAATTTGCTCCAAGATGTCCTCGAAATCGAGAAAAACGCTTTCCGGATGCTTTTCGATATCTCGGCAAAAGCTATCATACTTAGATGGGTAGTATTTCTTACAAAAGCGCTTCATAGATTCTGGAGTTATCTCAGCTGTGCCAAGATTCTTTTGGTAAAAAACAGCTCCAACTTTGGTCTGATAAACTACACGTGACCGCAAATTCAATGCATAGATTAGCTGCTTTCTAGGAGCAATGGCGTCTTTTGGATTTGCTATCGTTGCTTCGAAGAAACTAGGATTCCAGTAAGCCGTCCAAAAGCATGGATTGTAATGATTTCGCTTTGTGAAATACTTTGACATATGGAAAGAAGCGTATCGACAAGCGATTATCCTATCTTTGCATCATTGTATCACATGTGCGACTGAAAGGGAGAAGAGTCGGGATCACGAACATTTAGCCGAACTACCTAGCTAAACAAAGTAGCGGAATGTTCAACCCTGTAACAAAGCCTCGAGCTATCCTCAAACTT
>CAZPQB010000201.1:0-4221 GCA_964588605.1 uncultured Dehalococcoidaceae bacterium
GGAAGCGAGCTTGAGGTGACGCATATCAACCTGAACGACGGCACGGTGGAGGGACTGCGGCACAGGGAGTTGCCCATCTTCGCCATACAGTACCACTCAGAGGCATCACCGGGGCCGCTGGACAACGTGTACCTGTTCCGGCAGTTCGTGGAGATGATGGAGGAAGGGAAACAATCCGTGCGTGGGTAGCTCTGGATTGTTTTTAGAGTTATGTTAAGTATAGGCGGTTATGTAAAATGCTGTCGGGGAGGGGAAATAAATTTAGTGGTGAACCCTATCCCCTGTGTCCCCTTCCCCTTGGGTAAGGGTGAAAGGGAATCTGTGAAGGGGAAGGGGAATGATTAAAAGAGGGGTTTCACCCCTCTTAGACGCCCTACTTTTAGGGCGGGCGGCGGTTGGAGGGGTTGAGTACGAAATTGTGACATTAAGGGGTTGACTTTTTATAACGTGATTTGTCTGGGGAAAACAATTATTGAGAAAACGGGGGTTTTGTCGCGGTTTGAGCGTGAAGGGGAGGTTTTTTGGTGGTGACCCTATCCCCTTTGTCCCCTTCCCCTTGGATAAGGGTGAAAGGGAATCTGTGAAGGGGAAGGGGATTATTAAAAGAGGGGTTTCACCCCTCTTAGACACCTCACTCGGGGACGGGTATGAAATTAAGTGAGTAATGAATATAACCAGTGTCATTGCGAGGAGCGTAGCGACGAAGCAATCTCTTATTATGGATAAGCATTATTACATATACATAATGGCAAATAATACAAACACAGTAACTTATACAGGCGTTACCAACGACCTTAAAAGGAGAGTTTACGAGCATAAGGAGAAGCTGGTTGAAGGCTTCACTAAGAGATACAACATTTGTAAGCTTGTGTTTTATGAGATTTGTGAGGATATAGAGAGCGCTATTATGAGGGAGAAGCAAATCAAGAGCGGTTCAAGGAAGAACAAAGTGGAACTGGTTAATGGTATGAACAAAGAATGGCGTGATTTGTACGGGGAGTTGTGAGAAGGCAGAGTTAGAGATTGCCACGCCTGCGGCTCGCAATGACAGGGACGGTAAGGGGGAGAGGGGTGGATATTAGCGGATTAGCCGAGGATGTGCCGAGGGCGGCCCCAGCCTACGCTAACCTGCTCGCCGCTGCTCCTGAGCTTTGGCAGGCGAGGCTACGGCGGGCAAGCGGGGTGGGAAAAGATAAGAAACGAGGGGAAGGGAGGAGAAGAGGGGAAAGAAAATCCCCCTTAGTCCCCCTTTTTCAAAGGGGGAGACTGGGGCGGGGAGGATATTAACGGATTAGCCGAGGATGGTGCGAGGGCGGCCCCAGCCTACGCTAACCTGCTCGCCGCTGCTCCTGAGCTTTGGCAGGCGAGAGCTACGGCGGGCAGGCAGGGTGGGAATAGATAAGGAACGGGGGGGAGGTAGAAAATGGATAGATTAACCGAATTGAGAGATTTATATGAAAAATTATTAAACTATCGTAAATACCTAGGTAGACATATATACAAACAAAATTTAAATGAAAAAGACAAAGAATTAACAGCTGAATTATTATCAGACCTTGGCCGAAAAGTAGGTTATATGGGAAAGCTAATAACTGAACTAACAGGACTAGCAAATGTGGATGTATATGGTAAAGAATACGATATGTGGGTAATAGCATTGCAAATACCCGCTGGCGAACTTGAACTTTCTGCATTAGGTTACTGTATTCAGGTTACAAACAGAGCCATAGGTCAATTTGAAGAAGATGTTAAAAATGGTAAAAGAGATGCACAAGGGAATTTATTAACCAAAGAAAAAATACGGAGCGAAAAATTAGATACAAAATTAGAATCACCTATAGATTTATTTGATGCAATGCAATTTCACCCGAAAGTTGTTGAGGCTAGCAAGTCTTGCTTTACAACTGTTAATTATCGTGAAGCTATACTTAATGCTTTTATCAGTTTAATAGATTACATTAAAGAATTATCAGGGCTTGACTTAGACGGCGATGACTTAATGAATAATGTTTTTTCATTTAATTATGATAAAGAACAGAGAAAGATAACAAAATATCCGACAATATGCATTAATGAATTAAAAAATAAAACTGACCGTGACGAACAGATAGGTTTTAAGTATCTATGTAGAGGTGCAGCAGCGTTTGTTAGAAACCCAAAGGCACATAAGCTAATAGCCCAAACAGACCCATTACATACTCTAGAGTATTTGGCTTTTGCTAGCATGTTGTTTAAACAACTGGATAAAAGAATACAAATACACCATAAGGAGCACTCATCTTGACCAAACCATCTAAAGTCTTAAAACAGGGAGAGACCGAGAGGGGCGGTAGCCCCTCTCCCAAATACCTCCCCCTCTCCTGCGGGACGCCTTGCCAGGAGAGGGGGACCGAGGGGGTGAGGTAAAGAGATGAAAATAAGTAAAGCGCTAAACGTATTAAAACAGCAACTTGATGAAATATCAAAGCTGAGAACACTCCCTCCTGAAAGGCAACAATACGAGGTGTGGCGTGGAAAAGTATGCAATATATTAGAATTAACATTTGGTAAAGAATCAAGAGAATATGATAATTTTTCAAGGGCTGTATGTGTAGATTACCCCACTTATACAGACGAAGAAAAACGGAAGAAATATAACAAAGAGATAGACGCCTATGAGATTGCATTAAAGTCAGCAATACACAAATGCGAGCTATTAAAAGCTGAGGAAAAGCCATTGGAAGCGTTAAGACCTCATGATGAAAGACAAAGCAAACAGTATCTAGAGAAAGAAATCAGGAAGCATTTGCAGGGAACACCACCTGAAGTTGCTCCACACATCATAAGAGTGGCGCGAGAATTTAAGTTTCAAGACTTTAGTTACGATGCAGAAGAAGAACCCATTACATCAGACAAATTCTCTAAATATATTTCTATACATCGTGTTACTGGTTGGTTAGACCCCAACGAATTTTTGATAAAGGGTGACCAAGGATTACCCCATGAAGTTTTACCACATTTAATAGGTGGGATAGTTCTTCAGCCCCTTCCCAACAATAAAACATTATTTATAGCGAAATATGCCTCATTAAGTTTTGATAGTAATGGCACTTATTTTGATAGTTTCCTGGAAAGGCTGTCACTTGAGTTTAAAAATCTAGGTATTGCGGAAACTACAGTTAAAAAGATGTGGCGATGGTTCAAAGAAATTATTGGGATAGTGAAAGCAGTAAAACCATAAGAATAGGAGCATCATCTTGTCCACCAAACCATCTAAAGTCTTAATCATCGGCTCGGGGCCTATCATAATCGGGCAGGCGGCAGAGTTCGACTACGCCGGCACGCAGGCCTGCAAGGCCATGCGGGAGGAGGGCGTGACCTCGGTGCTGGTCAACTCCAACCCGGCCACCATCATGACCGACGAGGGCATCGCCGATGTCGTCTATATCGAGCCGCTGACCGTGGACATGCTCGCCCGCATCATCGAACGCGAACGCCCCGACGGTCTGCTGCCCACCCTCGGCGGACAGACGGGACTCAACCTGGCCGTGGAGCTGGCCGACGCCGGCGTGCTGGATAAATACAACGTCAGGCTGCTGGGGACTCCCCTGCAAACGATAAGAAACGCCGAAGACCGCGAGCTTTTCAAGCAACTCCTGATTAAAATCGGCGAGCCGGTGCCGAGGAGCCAGACGGTCACCAGCGTCAAGCAGGCGCGAGAGGTCGCTAAAGATATCGTCCTGCCCCTCATCATCCGCCCCGCGTATACACTCGGGGGGACAGGGGGCGGGATAGCCTTCACCCCCAAAGAGCTCGACGAGAAAGTGCGCATCGGGCTGGCCGCCAGCCCCATCAGCCAGGTTCTCCTCGAGGAATCGGTCATCGGCTGGAAAGAGATTGAATACGAGGTCATGCGCGACGCCGCCGACAACTGCATCACCGTCTGCAACATGGAGAACTTCGACCCCATGGGGGTGCACACCGGCGACAGCATCGTCGTGGCGCCCAGCCAGACACTCACCGATGACGAGTACCAGATGCTGCGGACAGCCAGCCTCAACATCATCCGCGCCCTCGGGGTGGAGGGGGGCTGCAACGTACAGTTCGCCCTCGACCCCCAAAGCAGCCAGTACTACGTCATCGAGGTCAACCCGCGGGTCAGCCGCTCCTCCGCCCTCGCCTCTAAAGCCACCGGCTACCCCATCGCCCGCGTCGCCGCCAAGATTGCCGTGGGCAAGCGGC
>CAZPQB010000202.1:0-4193 GCA_964588605.1 uncultured Dehalococcoidaceae bacterium
TGACCTCGTAGCGCAGCTTGACGCGCTCGTTAAATAGAGGCGACCTCAGCAATACTACGTGCAGCCGACTTATCACCTCCGGCGGGAACTGGAAGCCGACGGTGGCGTTATGGTTGAGCTCCGGGAAGACCTCGTAGAAAGCCCATGCCTTGCCGTTTTCATTAATCTGGGTCTTCCAGCGGTGCGCCGCCTCGGCGAGTATGCCGGCACCATATATCACCGGCAGATTGCCGTAAAGGCGCTGCGCCAGTTGTTTAGCCGGGTTATCAGCCAGCGGAGACTTTTCATCAAGTCTCGCCGATAGCTGCTCCAGCACCTTTACGGTTTCGGCCACATCCGCCGACTTATCACTTATAAAGCCGAGTTTCTGAAGAACGCCGAGGGTGGGCAGAAAGCTGAAGCCGAGGGCGGCGCGGGGCTGCGCTTTGTAGTCGATTTTAAAAACGGGGATATTATTAGCTTCAGCCGTATCTTTAAGCTTGCCGCCGGTGGTCATCGCCAGCTTTTTAGCTTTTGTTTTCAGTGCCGGTTCAAACGCCGACAGGGTTTCCTCGGTATTCCCCGAATAGCTGGAGGCGATGAGCAGGGTACTATCATCAACGAAGGCCGGCAGGCCGTAGTCGCGGTGGACAATTACAGGTATACCGGACTCCGATTGTACCAGACTCCTCACAAGGTCGCCGCCGATGGCCGACCCGCCCATGCCGAGGATGACTACCTTGTCAACCTCAGCGTAATCCGGGGGCAGCTCTAATTTCAGGGCCGACTCATAGGCCTGCTGACACTGCCAGGGTAACTCCTTAATACGCGCCAGCATACCAGCGGGGTCATTCTGCTGATAAACCCTGGGGTCATCAAGGTTGATACTTTTCATCTACATTACCCCCGCAGTTATATTTATGAACATCCCAATCGTTGGGTCGCAGTATCTGGCATTATAATAATAAAACCCCATGCCGTCAAGGCGTTGGCCCGGTGAAGGGCTTATTACTGGTTGATATCGACGCTTAACCTTACTTCTCGATTTTGAAAGTCCAGCTTATCGGTTGGTCGAAGAATATCTTAATCTCAATATTAACTGGTGGTTCGTACCGTTCTTCTAATGGTTGTTCTCTGGTAACAGTTACACTCACAGAATACAGGCTGAAGACCTGGTCAGTGCTATAACTCAACCCTCCCTCACCTGACGATGTAACTGTGGAATATACCTCAAACTTGGTGTCTATTTCACCGGTAGCCGTCATGGTGTATCGCCAGTCCTTATCAATGGTAAAGTTGAAAACCTGCATCAGCGGTCGGTCGCTAAATATTAAATTATTATATTGCTGTTCTTCAGGAACCCGGACCGGCGGCGAAAGCTCTTCGGAACGAAAGGTCATGAATTCGTGCCATTCATAAGGTGTCTCGTCCGCCAGTTTCCTTTCCGGTATATCGGATGGCAGGGGAGTGATTTCCAGCGAAGTAATGTTGCTCTTAACGGTTGGAAGCAGTTCCATTAACTTTTCTTTGCCAAAGAAGAGCGATTCATCTGAAGACGCAATGTCCATAAACAGGATGGCGAAATGCTTACCGGCAAGTAGAAGCTGGACAGACTGCGTTGGGGGCCCACTTTCCAGAACCCCGGTCACAAAATCCCCGTCCTCTTGAACAGGAAAACCACTTGTTTGCATTGACTGTATATGCTCATTAAGATATTCATCAGTCTCAAAATACCACATCCAGACACCAAAACTGCGAAAGCTGTTTCCAACAATCTCGGTCCTGACGCCACGTAAACATGACCATGCTGCCGGGGAATCCTCCGGCAGTGAAAAGGGTTCTCCGGGGGCAAATTCTGTGGTTTCTCCTCGGCGGGCAAAAGCCTCCATTTTATCATAGGCTGCTATATCGGGACACCGGGACACGATTGAATCCCAGCTGAGAATGTACTCAGCGTCGGCGGCGGTGTGAGTTAGTCTATACTTGGCATCGGTAGTTGTATCCGCAGCGGGCTTGCCACAGGCAACAACTCCGGCAACCACAA
Source organism: uncultured Dehalococcoidaceae bacterium (assembly GCA_964588605.1). Classification (GTDB taxonomy): domain Bacteria; phylum Chloroflexota; class Dehalococcoidia; order Dehalococcoidales; family RBG-16-60-22; genus CAZLEY01. Next base: position 2,024 of record CAZPQB010000202.1, read on the forward strand.
TAACGACTGTTAGCAATAAGATATACTTCTTGGTCAGTAACCCCTTTATTCTTTCCACCTTCGTACCTCATCTTATTGGCAGTGGGCTGGCGTAGATATCAAACTACACTCCAGCGATCTTCCGTCCGATTTTCAGCAGCCGTTCCGCCCGCTCCGGCGAATCGGTCTCGGAATAGATGCGCAGCAGCGGCTCGGTCCCGGAAAATCTGATGAGCAGCCAGGTACTGTCCGCCAGGGTAAAGCGAAAGCCGTCGGTGGTGTCGATATTTTGTACCTTGACGTTATCAATAGTCCCGGGCGGATTATTCCCGACACGGTCAATAATAGACTGGCGTTCAGATTCAGGGAATTTTATGTCGACACGCTTGTAATAGTGGGGGCCAACCTTGCTGTAGAGATATTCGATTAGCTCCGACGGATTTTTGCCCGTCTTAACCATAAGGTCCAGGAAATAAAGATTGGCCAGGATGCCGTCGCGCTCAGCGACGTGGTCATGGAAGCCGTAACCGCCGCTCTCTTCCCCACCGATAAGCGCCCGCTTTTCCATCATCAGTGGTGCCACATACTTGAAGCCTACCGCCGTCTCATATACGGGTACGTCGAAGAGCTCTCCGAGGCGGTAGACCATACTGGTGGTGGTAAGCGTCTTGATTAAGGGGCCGCGCTCACCTCTTATCTCCAGCATATAGAGACAGAGCAGGGCGAAGACCTGAAGCTGAGTAATGAAGACACCCTTCTCATCAACAATACCCATGCGGTCGGCATCACCGTCTGTGGCCAGACCGGCGTTAGCCCCCAGTTCCCGTACGGTGGCGGAAAGAGCGGACAGGTTAACAGCTATCGGCTCCGGGCGAATACCGGGAAAAAGCGGATTCCGCCCACCGTTTATCTCAATTATTTCCGTATTCCCTTCCCCCAGTGCTTTTTTAAGATAGCCAGCCCCGGCACCGTACATCGGGTCGAACACCAGCTTCAGGCCGGCCTTGCGTATCACCTCCAGGTCAATCAGTCTGTCTACCTGCTTGAAGTAAATAGGGTCAAGGTCAAGCTCCTGCACCAGACCCCGTTTCGCAGCGTCGGCCAGCGGCATCCGGTTTACTTTACGAGTATTAAAGGCCTGCGAGATAAAGCCCTCTATCCGGGCGGTAATCTCATCCGAGGCGCTGGAGCCATGCTCATCCTTATATTTCAAGCCATTCCATATAGCCGGATTGTGGCTGGCGGTAATGATGATAGCGCCGCCGGCCTTTTTCGCCAGGACTCCGTAGCTTATTACCGGGGTTGGCGCGGCTCTCGGGCAGAGGTATACTGTGATGCCGTTACCGGCAAGCACCTCAGCCGCCGCCGCGGCGAAGTCCTCGGAGGCAAAGCGGGTGTCATAGCCGATAATCAGTCCGCGGTCGGCCAGACCGGCCTTTTTCAGATATTCGGCTACCCCCTGGGCGCAGAACCGTACGTTATCAAAGGTGAAGTCTTCGGCGATGATAGCCCGCCAGCCGTCGGTGCCGAACTTAATGGGATTCTTTTTATTTATCTACCTCACCCCCTTGTCCCCTTCTCCTGTCAAGGAGAGGGGGAAGAATTATGAAAGAGAATCCCCGCCTCTCCAGGATTCCCGCTCAACCTCGTTTATCATTCTTACTATAGTACTCCAGTCGTAAACACGCTGGCAATTATCGGGGAGAGAGGGCGACTGGTTCCAGGGCTGGTCAAAAAGTAAAGTGAATATACCAGCATCCGCAATCAGATTTGCTTCCTCCAAAAAGTCCTCAACGAATATATCAAATTCGGGCCCCGCCAGATGTTTATTCCCGTCTCTGTCAAATAAGATACGGTCGTATTTTATGTTTCTTTCACCAAACCAGGCCTCAGTAAGATCCTGTAAAAAGGCGGGTCTGGCGGTAACAATCCATATTTCATGCCGGCTGAGCGCCGCCAGACCATCAAGGGCGCCGGTAATCGGAGAGGCATTCAATAATAGATTATTATCAAGTGTTTGTTCCCAGACATATCTTACGGCCTCTCTATCAATGTTCAGGGCTTCTTCGAAGCTACGGCAATATATGTCCTGACGCGAGACCGGTCTATTACAGACTTCAGATAAAAGCGGCAGCATGACACCGGCGGCATCAACGATGACACCATCAATATCCAGACCAATTACCAGATG
>CAZPQB010000203.1:0-4184 GCA_964588605.1 uncultured Dehalococcoidaceae bacterium
AATAATATACCTCATGTACTCCAGGTTCACCTAATTTGCCTTGGTTTGTCAATTTCTAGCATCTATTATGGGGCTACAACCCTCCGTGGCATGCCTGTGAACCGTGAAAGGATGAACTAGGGAAAACATGAGCCCACTTTCGGGAAACAATCCGCCCTATTGTTAACTCTTATATGTGGGGCTTTAGAAAACAAATGTCCCTCAATCTGCTACGTATTCAGATGGGTTCGGAGCCAGGAACATCAAGTCGCGTGTCAATATAATCATGACAAGGGAAATTGCTCTGGTCGGTACTTCATCAGGCAGGTACTTCAGAGAGACCGTCAGGGTAGCACCTTCGTCATAGGGCGTAACAAAAGGTTCGCCGACATCATAGTCTACGATTAGCGGTAAGTATTCCATACCCTCCCATATGAAATCGGTTCGATAGCTTTCGAGACGCGAGACCAGGGTACCGGCGTCCGCTTCCGCGTCCTCGGGATTGCCAAAGTAGAGTGAAATGACGATATACTGCTCCATGCCGTCGTCCCGATAACCGAACCCGACTAGGCTATACCGATGGAGCGGTTCCCAGTCCTCGGCGAACGGCGGCACCAACCGTCCCTGGTTGATTTCCTCTATCCGTTCGGGTGTCATCATTACGGCGGCAAGAACGTTACCCAGGCTGTCTGCCAGAGCCTGGCAAGAGAGCACATCAGCGGCACTGGTGCCGCGCCCGCTCATGGTGTCCAGTATGCCGGTCATGATATCCGTCGCCGGGGCAACGACGAGCGTATTATCGAGTACAGATACCCGGTTGAGGTCGGACTGCACGAACTCACCGAGTTCGGAATCGTTGTCGGCCCCCATGTCTTCATTGATACGGTAGTACGTATAGCTGTCGTAAGTATCTTTCTCATAGCCCTGCGCCGTCAGTTTTTCTCCAATAAGCCCCTCGTCAAAATCACCCTCGTACACAGCGAACTCCCAGGCTGGCTCCTCGTCGTAGATGAGTGACCCGCTGTAGATTGCCTTATCGATCATATACGGGTCCCATCCTATCAGCGGCGTCACCCAGATATAGTGATACCTGAAGGCAGGCACGGTACCGCTTAGTCGACGGGAAACCGACGAGCGTTCTTCCAGCGGGAGGTCCAGTACGGCTTCCATGTTGTCCAGGTGTTCCAGCCCATAAGTTTCTTTGGCAAGTCTCATATCGCCGTACCAGATATGATGTTCCAGCAGGAAAGAGTATGGCACATACCCCAGCATGCGCCCGAACTCGGTGTTAACAGGAATTTCACCGTTTCCGGTAGTGTTGCCCGAGCAACCCGGCAGCGAAGCCGTAATAAGGATGATGAGTAGTGCGGTTAAAGCTATTTTCATATCTATGCCTCTCATGGCTGTTATCTTTTTTAGAATATATTCATTATAAGGATATGTCTATACGTTTTTTAAACAGAACATACCGCCTACCGGATTTCGATTACATCCATGTAGTCGACACTGGCGACATATACATAATTATCAATTACCTGGGGACGTGTCCAAAAGCAGGCAAGTGTCCCCCCTCCGAACCCGAAAACCGTTTCGGTCTCCACGCAGTCCATCAGCCTGGGACTATTAGGCTGAGATACATCCAGAATACACAGTTGAATTTTGTTGGTCTCTTTACCTGACTTGGTCACGTAAAGAACATCATCTTCCAGCGTAAGAGCGATAGCAAAACCACCGAGGTCGACATCAGCAACCTCTTGCGGAGCCGCGGGGTCGGAAACATCGATTACTCGTAACTGTCCCGCCCCGAAGGTAACGTATAGATAATCTCCAGCCGCCTGTAAATCGATGATGTTGGCCCAGTTGTCCCAGATGTTCCCTTCTATTTCGGAGCCTGGCCCGCCAAACGGCAGCTCTCTGGTAAGACTCTCGGGAACATTCAGTTCATAGGTACAGAGTGTTTTAGGTGACCGTGGAGCAGACATATCAATGATGGTTAGGGTCTGCTCAATACCGATATATAAAACATGGCCGCTCACCGCCAGATAGCACTCTCGGGAAGGGAGTTCTATCCTCGCTACTTCTCCGACACTTTTCGGGTCGGAGATATCGCTTACGGAAACTCCCTTATACATTTGTCCCGAGGCATACGCAATGTCTCCGGTCACAATTAGATTCTTGGTAATCTCAATCGGTGCTATCCCCATATCTCTGGGCTGAGTAGGGTCGGAAATATCCACCATCCAGAGACCTTCGTCATGGAAAAGGCTGCAATAAAGAATGCCGTCCTGTACAGCGGCGCTTTCGACCATGAATGAGTCTCTACCCATCTGCTCACGTGCAATGGTGGAAGTTAACCGGGGAGAAAGAGGATTTTCGGTATCGAATATGAATATCCGGCTGTTATTCGGGCCGCGCGAAGGCTCGAAACTCAAGATGAGATACTCTTTCCCGCTAATAGTCGCGCTGGTAACGGCCGGCGAGTCGTAGAAAAGAATCTCGGGATCGTATTCCTGGGGAAAGTCATACCGCCACTGTCCCACTATCTCGGCCTGAAGCCCTCCGGGTGAATTGTCGGTATATGAGAATAATCCGAAACTCAAGAGAGCTGTCAGGATAATTATGGACATAACCTTTAAGATGTTTAAGCGAGTATGTAAATATTTCGTATCCATTTGTGACATCCTTATGCTCTATTTATTTACCTCAATATTTTGTCCACGACCAGATAAGGCCCGAAGCATCCGCCAGGTAATTCATCGAGCAGTTGTCCGGCAGCACCTGTGGCAGCACTATATATAACGCTGCCATCGATTTTCACCTCATCGCCGTCGCGCAGGACAACGTTACCCGACCCGTCAATAATCTCAAAAATGCCGTCCTCTACCCGCGCCCGGTAGTCGTCCGGCCAGAAAGTTGTGTATTGCACCGAGCCTTTGTTTTCCTCCGGTTTTTCATCTACAAAGATGTGCGGGCACCTCAAGAGGGTCTCGCCGTAACTCGCGACGAGCTTACCGTTAATTTCCGTCTTTAGCCTGGCCGCTTCATCGAGGAGCGGTTTCTTTTTCAGGAAGTAGAACCTGTGGTCTTCAAATGGTATGACTTCGAGGCTGAACAGGTCGGACGAGAAGTTTAGACTGAGCCTCGTCCCCCCGCCCTGGAGCCAGAAGGGCCCCTGGCAGTCCGGCGGGAGGGGTTCCTTCAAGAGCCGGTTGACGTATTCGGTGGGCCCGGTATGGCCGCCGCCCATGACCACCTCTTCGCCGACACGGGCGACCACCTCGCCCTCTCTGTCCAGTATTTCGATGGTGCCGTCGTTATTATGAACAAAATAGTCGGGCTGCCAGATGATGATGGTATCTCCGATGTACAGGTAGCCATCTTTTAAGACCAGCTCCCCGACTAGAAGAGCTAGCATATCCGTCCCGCTCCGCATCTTAAGCTGTGGGAAATGAACGGAGGGGTTCGGATTGACCTGGAACGGGACCTCTCGCAACGGCTCATAAATTACGATTGCCTCCACGTGGTCAGGGAGCTGAGCTTCCGCCTCCTGTAATGTCTGGTAGAAAAGCTCGCTGTCGGTGACATATACTTCGACCTGGTTCTCTTTGACGTTAATGCTCGTGGCGCAGAAGAGTTCCAATTCATCGAGTAGCTGCATCGTCTCCTGCTGTACCGCCTTGAGTTCCTCGTAGGTTACTTCGAAGGTACGCATCTCGATTATCTCGGCCAGCGGAGAGCCTTCTTTCACGTATTTCTTGATGATATCTTCGCCGTCCTTCGTGAAAGCGATTACGAAGAATGAACCTTCCAGCCAGCAACCGGCAAACGTTGCTGCCTCTTTCTGCTCCAGCTCGGCACCCAATGAGCCGGTCTGACTTGTGAACTCGAAAAGGCCGGCTAACCCGTTTACCGGCTCCATATCTTCCTCCGCTGGTGGAACTGGTGTTTGTACCGGGCCGGGCCCTGGTGCGGGGGCAGGGGTGGGTTCTGGCACCGGTTCGCATGCGGCTTGGGGATTCGACTCCAGAGCTTCCCCCGTAATGTACTGGCATGAAGATGTCAGCAGTAAAATAACCAGAACTGATAGAATAGCCAGCTTTTTCATCTTTTTACCATCCACTGAAGCATTCAAGCATCCTGCATGCTTAACGTGCTGTTATGAGAATATATGGCGTCTCCATGTATAGCCCGTGACCATGCCCGTC
>CAZPQB010000204.1:0-4178 GCA_964588605.1 uncultured Dehalococcoidaceae bacterium
GCTCGAGTATGCAGCTTCAGATACCTGACGGGACTGAGGGGCTTCTCTTCGAGGTCAGTTCGGTCACTCCTGGATTGTTGATGGACGTAACAATGGATGACGGTATGACGACGAACCTGCGAGTAGATAGATACTGGCACCAGGCATATGTGCCTGTCGTGGAAGCTGTTGCCGAGGCATTGCCAGATACCGAACCGTCGTGGTCCGAAGGGCATTATTTCCCTCGCTTCCCCAGTACTTCAGAGCGGATATACGCCTTTAAGGTGGTGACAACATTTTCCGCTAACTACCAGATTACCTGGGATCCATCATGGCGCATCAACAGGAATTACCATGATATGATGGCCCTTACCCTCGTGGGCATGCAGGGTATCATCAACCGTCACGGCCCAAGAGTATATCTGGACTGGAATGATTACTGGGGTAATCACGATTTTTGGCTTCAGGAAATAGAGTCCCAGATAGATACTACACGCATGGAAGTCGTGCGCCTGGAGATGGACAGTATGAGTGTGATGAACTTCCTGATGCGCCGGTATTCGGACTGTTTCTCCGGCGCCGTCCTCTACGACCCCGAGGTGCCGGATACCATAAACCTGGCCACCATGTTCGCCGGTCTTGAAGACAGGGTAATCCTCGCCCCGGAGCAGCTTGACCTTCCCGGGATGCCCGAATTCGACTCGACAAGAGACCTCAGAGAGGTGGTAGAGGAACAGGGATGGGAGGCGACGGACGAGGGCAGATATGAAATATACCAGTGGGTTTACGATAATCTCTGGAAGACAGATAGCCCCTGGTCACAGGAAAATCCACATCTACCGCTTGAAAGGCGCATCATCGGTGTTATCAGTCCCGGCCCTCCCACCTCTATAGAACATGCCGAGATACCCGGACGGTTCTGGCCCTTGGGGATGGCATCCCGTGATTATATGGTAGCCCTCCGCCTCCCTATCATATATCTATCTCCTGTCGATGAGCAGGATGAAGCCCTTTTTTCCCGATTTTTAGAGGAAGCCCCCTCACCAGTCCCGGTCACGGGAATAGTTGCCTTATCCGAGTTGGAAACCGTAGCACTGGCATCGCGTTATGGTGACTGGATAGCCGCCATATCCTGGCCCGGCGCTATCATAACCGTTAATTCATTATCCCTTTTCTCCGGCCTGCCCGTGGAAGCGGTACGTTATCAACCGGATATCGATGACAGTAAGATACTGGATACCCTTGGAGAAGGTCCCGTGGTGACCATGTTCTGTACCGACGGCGACGCTGTATACTACCAGATGCAGCGCGGTTTCAACGAATCGTTCGGCTGGACGGACGTCAATGACCAATGTTTCGGCTGGACAATGAACCCCACGATGGCGGAACTGGCTCCTCTTGTCTGGAACTACTACGTCGAATCCTCCGCAGGGGCAAGTCTGATTACCGGCCTCTCCGGTGCGGGACATACGTTTACCCAGCTTATGGATAGCGACGAATTGGACGCTTATCTGGAACATACTGCCCGCTACCTTGATATGACCGGATTGCGGGTAGTACGTGTGCACTGCAGCGAGGGCGGCTGGACAGAACATCTTGCCGAGCACTACTACCGAAACCTTTATGGTCATGGCTATCTGGGGGTTATTGCAGGTAGCGGGGGTATTACAACTGATATCACCTTTGACTATGCCGGTGTTATGACGCCGGGGGCCTGGCCTACTTACTCAATTTACAGACAGAATGAGGTCGATATCGTTAACCACATCATGATACGTGCGCAGGGAGGCCCGTTTATAGACCTTTCGCAGGGGAATTTATCCCGTAGCGACGTCTGTTATATGGATGAAGACCCCGATGCGTCGGGGGGAGAGGTAGCGGTGATTCCGCCCGATTTCGGCGGCAATGAGTTCGGCCGTATTGTAGTTACGGCACACAATATAGGGCTGCTGCCCGGTGATTATAAGGTTGATTTCAGAATGAAAGTTCTGGATAACGAGAGTGACCTCCCCTTTGCCAGGCTCTATATCGGGCATACACCGACTGACTGGCATGAAATAGCATCGATGGTCATCTCCCCCTCCGACTTTCAGCAGCAGAACCAGTACCAGGATTTCAGCCTGTATTTCTCTCTCGACAGTTACACTACTGACATCGAAGCCAGGATTAACTACCCCATGACATCAACGGCATTATATGTTGACTCTATCAACATCGCCAACATCGGCCGTCAGGCGCTTCCCGTCTTTTCAGTCGGGTTGATAGTCCAGATGCTTCTGCCGTCTGATTTTGAGTACCAGTCCCGGGCGCCGGAAAATTTCAAAATAGCGTTCGAAAACGCCGGCGGTATCGTACTCACGCCTAACGAATATATGGCCGCGCTTAACCCTGAATATATGATTCAACTGGCTTCGTCGATCATGGGCTCTGAACATTCGGCTATTGCTACCGCCGAGCAACAACTGCTAAATGGTGATTACCTTGAAAGCCTGCTTACCATAAGAAGTGCACTACGTGATTACCTGGCAAATCAATAATCAGCAGCTATAATATGTGTCTATACAGCTAATTACAATCACTTAAAAATGAAGTATATTGTTACCTCTGGAGAATTTAGGTTAAGACGACTTGTAACTTTGGCCATAAAATAATAAAATCAGGGTGTCGGTTTGCCTATTGTCTTAACACCCTGATTCTTCATAAAAATCCTCGGTCGGAGAGGCTTTCTGAAGTTCGTAAAGAGCCATCGCGCTATCTTTACCTCCACTCCATGTAAAAAGAACCCTTTCAGCCATTTCGATACCTTTAATATTCAACGTTTGACATTCCGATAACATCTGTGAAGGCAGGATTTAATCTACCAAGCCCGGAATCGCTCATAAAATTATACCATTAATGAAATTGCCACAAAGTTAGCCCTGATATTTTGCTACCTATCGAGTAAGGGGTTTGGAGAGCTGAAATGACGTATTCAACGTTCAACAAAACGCCCTAATGTGCAGAGTTCTGACGCTGTTAGCTGATAGACGTCGATATACATAGTGTCCAGCTGGTCAACTCGAACCAATTGTCTTTCGTAGTCAGGCCCCCGCCTGATATAATAAAGTCATACTTTATATTCGGAGACTTCAAAATGTCCCAGAATTCAAAACCACGCTCAATAATTGGGCCTCTGAATATTTACGGCCTCTTGGCTCTAGCAGGTGTCGTTGGCCCTATTATATTAGTTATTGCCAATCTTATCGCATCTTTTTCTGTATCAGATTACAACCCGATACGTGATTCAATTAGCAGCTTAGCATGGACTCCTATGGGTTGGCTCCAATCAATCGGTTTTATAGCTATCGGCTTATTAGTCGAGGTCTTCACAACAGGACTTCTTTTCAGCATTCATGGAGTGCAGGGTTTCAGGCTTGGCATAGCGCTTCTTGTTTGTTTCGGCTTCGGTCTACTGCTTATTGGCGCCTTTCGAGAGGACCCCGTTGGGGGTTCACATACCATTCAGGGCACAATCCACACGGTGACAGCTGCAATCGTTTTTTCCATATTCCCAATCGCCAGTTTGTTGATTGCATTTAGTATAAGGAAAGACACGTATTGGAAGGGACTATTTATCCATACAATTGTTGTGACTGGCCTTGCTTCGATTTTCGTAATAGGGAATCTATTTCTGCCGTCCAAACCGAACTGGTTAGGTTTATATGAGCGTATTCTTGTGGCAAACACGGTAATCTGGATAGAAATAATGGCGATCCGTCTTTTGCGTTTATCGCTGAGCGCGACTGAAAGGCTGAAAAGGTCGAACATATTCTAAACCTGTATTTCTAACGTTTGCATTGGGCTACTGGTAACCATCATAATAAATGACATCTCTCCGTCAGAAACGGATAATACCGTAAACTTCGATACGCTGGTCGAGTATCTATGTAGTAATACGCAGATTGACCAATCCGCTAAAAGGTGCAACGTCGAGCACGACAAAGCTGGGGCACCGCTTGGAGGAAAACCAGTTCGGGGGACGTTTTAGCTCATTGTGCTAATAGGCTGCCACTGCCATGTATCTCCCCTCTGGCTAACATGGCCCAGACCTGGGAACGGGAAGTGAAACGCAAGCACCAGGGCATTCTCAGTTGCCGCTCTCTTTAGAAGCCTGCGTCTGGTGGCTACGACCTGCTGGGGAGAAAAATCGGTGCCTGCAC
>CAZPQB010000205.1:0-4123 GCA_964588605.1 uncultured Dehalococcoidaceae bacterium
TCGTGTCTATACACAAGGGCGGCGAACTGAGAGGCTGCATCGGCACTATTGAACCACAGAGGAACAACATAGCCGAGGAGATTATCGCCAATGCCATTGCTTCAGCGAGCCGGGACCCCCGCTTCTACCCAATCACCACCGACGAGCTTGGCGAGCTTGACTACAGCGTGGACATCCTGACTAAACCAAAGCCGGTGAAGAGCCGGAAACAGCTCGACGCCAGGCGGTACGGGGTTATCGCGGAGGCGGGGGGACGCAAGGGCCTGCTCCTGCCCGACCTCGAGGGAGTGGACAGCGTCGGCTACCAGATCGATATCTGCCGCCAGAAGGCGGGCATAGACCCCGACGAGCCGGTGAAGCTGTACCGCTTTGAGGTGAAGCGGTATAAATAGGGGCGACAACAGGACATTAAAATCCGGGAAACAATTCGAGAGGGGGTAGCTTCCAGTAATTGTTTTTCTACTTATGTTAAGTGCACAGGGTTTTGGCGACAAAGTTATTTGTTTTGATTTGTTTTGGCCGCCCGGTTATGTTAACTGCATCGTGAATCGGGGGGGAGGGCTATTTGTTTTGGTCAATCGGTTATGTTAAGGAGTAAGACAGATGATAAGAGACATGGTAATAAAAAACCGCAGCTACCGCCGCTTCCACCAGGAAGTCCCCATCGAACGGGAGACCCTCAAAGAGCTGGTCGACCTGGCCCGGCTATCGGCCTCGGCGGCCAACCGACAGCCGCTGAAATACCTCCTCTACTGCCAGCCCGAGAAGAACCAGCTGATATTCCCCTGCCTCAGCTGGGCGAGCTACCTCAAGGACTGGCCCGGCCCCACCCAGGGCGAAAGACCATCGGCCTATATCGTCGTCCTCGGCGACACCCGGATAAGCCCGTCCATCAACTGCGACCACGGCATCGCCGCCCAGAGCATCATGCTCGGCGCCACCGAGAGGGGCCTGGGCGGATGTATCCTGGGCGCAATCGACCGTGTCAAACTCAGACAGTCCCTCAACATACCGCGGCACTACGATATACTCCTGGTGCTGGCGCTGGGCAAGCCCGCGGAGACGGTGACGCTGGAGACGGTGGGGCCCGACGGCGATATTAAGTTCTGGCGCTCCAAGGACGACGTGCACCACGTGCCCAAGCGGGCGCTGGATGATATTATCGTGGGGTAGGTGTATAGTTGGGGGGTGAAGGTGGAGATAATAACTTATGGAAATTCCAGAGAGAGTTAAACAAGACGGATTGGTAGAATATGCTGATAGTCTTTCCAAACTGTATAGCAGAAATAATGACGCCCAAAATAGAAAAAAGAAAGGCCAATTCTTCACCCCTAGCCAAGTAAGTACATATATGTGCAACCTATTTGAAATAAATCAAGATACGATCAGCCTATTAGATCCAGGGGCAGGCACCGGAGTTCTCACCGCTGCTTTCTGTGCACGTATATTAGACTATAATAAAACTGTAAGCTTAACTATAGATGCTTACGAGAATGATACTAACCTTCTTCCACTTCTAGAAAAGACTTTGGAGTCATGTAAACTGGAATTAGGGAAAAAGGGACATAATGTTGGATACAATATCTATGATCGGGATTTCATCCTCCAAAATGAAAGGTATCTTAGGACACCCGATTTATTTAGTGCAAATGAGGGAGGCATTTTTTATGATTTTGTAGTTTCCAATCCCCCCTATTATAAACTGAATAAGGATTCCCACAAATACACTGCAACGAGGGAGCTAATTTCGGGGCAACCCAACATATATGCCCTTTTCATGGCAACAGCAATAAGAATGTTAAAACCTAGAGGAGAAGGAGTATTTATTACTCCTAGAAGCTTCTGCTCTGGCTTGTACTATAGAAAATTTAGAGAATGGCTTATAAACAACGTCCAAATAACTAACATCCATCTTTTTGAATCTAGAAAGGATATTTTTGCTAGAGATGGAGTTTTACAAGAAAACGTAATAACCAAAATAAAGAGACAAAAAGAAAATAACAAATGCAATAAATTGGCCATAACCACAAGTAAAGGTAAGGATTTTGGCAAAATAAGAGGAATCGAAGTACAGAGCCAAGACATAATAGTATACAGAAATGGAGAAACCTTTATAAGAATACCTGCCTCACCTATTGATATCGACACTCTGCATATTGTTGATGCATGGCCTAGTACCCTAAAGGATTTAGGCTTGGAAATCTCTACAGGTCCTGTAGTCCCGTTTCGTACTAAGAAATACCTACTACCTGAGCTGATAGAACACCCCAAATCAGTTCCTCTTCTATGGATGCATAATATGCGAGACATGAACGTTACATGGCCGCTAAAGAAAAACAAGAAAGCGTCTGCAATCCATGTATGCAATGAAACGATGACTCTTCTACTGCCCGTTAAAAATTATGTGCTCGTCAAACGTTTTAGCTCGAAAGAGCAAAACCACAGGTTATTCGCAACTGTGTTATTAAAATCAGAATTTCCCCACAGAGACGTAGGTATAGAGAATCACGTAAATTACATTTATAGGCCACATGGAAACTTGTCAGTCCACGAAGCTCTTGGTATTGCAACAATATTGAACACGACTATTATGGATAAGTTCTTTAGAGTACTTAATGGAAGTACCCAAGTAAATGCCACAGACATCAGAAGCATACCTTTCCCCACCATTGAAAATGTTAGAAGAATCGGAGAAACTGTTTACAAATCCAAACACCGTAGCAAAAGGTTTGAACTGGATAGTATTGTAACCAAAATTTTAGGTATAGCTACCAGAACAAATAAAAATACGGAAAAGAGTAGAAGCAATGATGAATAAAATTGATGAAACCATCATTATACTAGAAAGCTTGGGACTACCCAAGGCTCAACAAAATGAACGCTCAGCACTAACCTTGCTAGCCTTACTGGATTTGAAAGAAGGCACACCTTGGGCAAAATCGTTAAAGCGAGTCATACGAATTCACGACATTCTGATATTTATTCAGGAAAATTATGGAAAACAATATGCTGAAAATACTAGAGAAACTATAAGGCGCCAAACACTTCACCAGTTTGAGCAAGCCGGAATAGTCGTTAGAAATCCCGATAATCCATCCAGACCAACAAATAGCCCTAAAACAGTATATCAAATTGCAGATGAGGCTCTAGAGGTTATAAAGAAATACGGTACTCCTAGTTGGCAACCAGTTCTAGTAGAATTTGTGAAAATCAAAGGCAAGCTGACTGAAAAATATGATAAACGGAAGAAAAGGTACTTTATATCTGTAGATTTACCTAATGGTACACCAGTTAATCTTTCGCCCGGGAAACACAACGAACTGCAAGTAAAGATACTACAAGAGTTCCGAAAAATATTTTGTCCTAATACCAAAGTGACATATGTAGGCGACACTGCTAGAAAGCTATTGTACGTAGATCAGAAATTACTCAAGCAGTTGCAGATCCCGATAACAAAACATGACAAATTACCCGACGTTGTCCTTTATGATAAAGAAAAGAATATCCTATTTCTAATAGAAGCTGTTACGGCACACGGGCCACTATCCCCCAAGCGTCAAATAGAACTAGAAGAAACATTAAAGCATTCCCGTACCAGAAGGATATATATTAGCGCATTTCCAGATTTCCACGAATTTAAAAGGCATATTTCTAACATAGCGTGGGAGACTGAGGTATGGATAGCAGACAACCCTGCCCACATGATTCACTTCAATGGGCCGAAATTTTTCACTACACACAGCAAATAGGGTCACTGATACTCCTATCTTCCCTATTTTTATCCTAGACAGAGAATCCGAGAGGGGCGAAGCCCGCTATGGGGCGGGGTAAAAAGGGCTAAAAGCCCTTCCTTAAAGGGCGGCGGGCGGGATAAGATATAAAAAGGGGAGGGGTCACCTAAAAATGGACGAATTTAAGTTTTCGCTCAAACTATTCATGATTATCCTCATAGCCGCCGGAATTATCGCCGGCCTAATCGGCGTGTTCATCACCAACTACGCCCTGATTGTGGCCGGGGCCATTCTCATGACCATTCCCCTCATAATGAAATTTATAAACGACATGATACTCGAAGAGTATATGCCGGCCATTTTCGAAATTATAGGAATCGCCGCCATTGCCT
>CAZPQB010000206.1:0-4117 GCA_964588605.1 uncultured Dehalococcoidaceae bacterium
CTCGGGATAGTCCTTCTCGAAATTGAGGATATTGCGCAGGTCAGCTGACCGCCAGGAGTAAATCGACTGGTCGGGGTCGCCGACAACGCAGATATTGCGGTACTTCCCGGCCAGCTGCTTCATCAGTTCGTATTGGACAAGGTTGGTATCCTGGAACTCGTCCACCTGAAGGTGCAGGTAGCGAGACTGGTACCGTTCCAGAAGCTCCGGGTTCTGCTGGAAGAGATGCACCGTCTTCATCAGCAAATCGTCGAAATCCAGGGCGCTGCTTTCGGTCAGGAGCTTCTGATAGTGCTCATAGATGCGCTGGACGACCTCTTCAAAATAGCTGCGGCTGTGCTGGAGATAGTCGGCGGGCGTCAGCATCTGGCTCTTGGCGGCGGTAATGGCCGACTGTATGGCACGGGGGGCATACTGCTTGGGGTCGAGTCCCACCTCCTCAAGACTCCGCTTGATAAGGCTTATCTGGTCGTCATCATCATAGATACTAAACTGGGAGTCGATGCCGATGGCCTTGCCGTCGCGGCGCAGGAAACGGGCGCAGATGGCGTGGAAGGTGCCGAGGGTCAGGTCCTTGACGGAGCCGCTGACCAGATGGTTCAGCCTTTCGGTCATTTCCCGGGCGGCCTTATTGGTGAAGGTCACCGCCATGATGCGGTAGGGACTGACGCCGACCACCCGGATAAGATAGGCGACGCGGTGGGTAATGACCCGGGTCTTGCCGCTGCCGGGTCCAGCCAGAATGAGCACCGGCCCCTCAATAGCCTCCACGGCTTCTCTCTGGGCGGGATTAAGCTCGGCGAGGATATCCATACAGTTAATTATAGCATTTATGGCGGGGTGGAGGCCAAACCATTATCTTATTACAAAAATCCTTACTAAAGATTTCCTAATAAAACTGACACTACATGTGATACATGACATACATGACATACATGCTATACATGACATACATGTATAGCCAGATATACACAGCATATATGTGACACAATGACGTAAATAATCTATTGACAAATTATATATTCCGATATATAATAACAATGAATGTCAATATTTGACATTTACATCATTACATGTTATCGTATCGAAAGGAGTATAAAAAGGAAATGGTAATGGGTAAAAGCGATTATAGAAACCAGTTGGAAGAAATGATGGCTGAGATTCAAAAGAAAAGCGCTTCACTAAGAGCAGAAAAAGACAAAATTGATGAGCAATTGCGTGACGCCGATTCTGCATTGGCTGCCTTACGCACAGTATATGAATTCGAATCAAAACGTTTGGGTGAAAACAAAGTCCCACTCTTCATTGGGAAAGATGCAACATCTCGCTTCGCTGGTATGAGGTTGATTAACGCTCTTGCTATTATCAGAAGAGAAAACCCAGGAATTAGCAAAAGAGAAGCCTGTAGAATTTTAGAAAAAGAGGGCTTCAATTTTCGAACTAATAGGCATCTAAGTGCGGTTCATTTTGCATGGATAGCTCTTGAAAAGAAAGAAAAGAGAAAGAAATAATAAATGAGGAGTGATGCTTGCACACCACTCCTCAATTGTCTCTAGTGGGGGCGTGCTGTAATTGGCAAACAGGCCCGACCTGCAATCGGGTGGCCTTATGCCTTGGGAGTTCGAGTCTCCCCGCCCCCACCTAACTATTTTATTATCATTATAATTATACCCCATTTGTCAAGCAAGCTAACCCTGAAAGGTGCTGCTTACACTTGGTTGATGACTTCACCTCACCCCCTTTATCCCCCTCTCCAAACAGAGACATCAGTAAAATTTTTTGGTAATTTTGTTTGGAGAGGGGGAAGTAATTGGAAGAGGGGTGCCAGCCCCTCTTAGACACCTCGCTCTGGGGGGTGGGAGCAGAACTTACAGGATATGGCGGTAAATAGAGATTGCTTCGTCGTCCTTCCAAGAAGGACTTCCTCGCAATGACATTTAGGGGGTGGGGGACATAAACCTATGGGATAAGCAGCGAATGCTACGAGGGTGGCTTGGGTGGGAAAAGATATCAAAGTGGGGGTAGGGGTAAAGCCCGCTTGATTTCACCCACAGCTTTGGATATACTCGAATCAGGGAAGTCCTTTTCTCCAGGAGGTGGCTGACTTGAGACGTATATTATTGATATCAGGCTGTTTATTAATGGTGTTGATAATTATCACGGCGGGCGGCTGCGACACTATAACCCCACCGCCCACCCGGACAACCTCCAGCGGCCTTATCGCCGGTCAAAATACCGGAATCTGGGTAAGCGGCACGGGGGAGGTAAACGTCATACCTGACCTCGCTATACTGCAGGTAGGCGTCGAGGCACAGGAGGCTACCGTCGCCGAGGCCATGGCCAGTGCCTCCGAAGCCATGGGACAGGTAGGGCTGGCGATTACCAGCAGCGGCATAGAAGGCAAGGATATCCAGACCCAGTACTTTACTATCCGACAGCGTACGAGGTGGGAAGACATTACCGACGAGGAGATTGTCACCGGTTATAGAGTGACCAACAAGATGACCGTCAAGATAAGGTCGCTTCCTGTTGAAAGCACTACTCTTGATTACAAGGCAAGCAGAATCATCGATACCATCGCCGAAGCCGGCGGTGACCTCATCAGGATTGACGACCTGAGCTTTACCGTGGAAGACCCTACCATCTATTACGACGAAGCCAGGGAAAAGGCAACCGACGATGCCAAAGCCAAGGCTGAGAAACTGGCCAAACAGACCGGGGTGGACCTGGGTGAGCCTACATATATCTCCGAGAGCGCCTACATGCCTTCCGTCTATGGAGGCCTGACGTACGGAATGGCGGAAACGCCCATCCCGGCACCAGCACCTGTTATTATAGAGCCGTCAATCAGTCCGGGCGAGGTTAAGGTAACTCTTACCGTGCAGATAGCCTACAGCATCAGGTAGCCATGCACAGAAATCGGCCTTAATCTGCCCGACATTGCACTTACCTTATGACAAGTGCTAGAATGACAGTAGTCTGATTAACAAGAGGTAAGACGTGTTTACCGGCATTATTGAAGAAATCGGCACCGTTGCTTCTGTTCCAGTCGGACATCTGGTCATCAACGCCAGCAGGGTCCTTGAGGGGATGCAGTTAGGCGGCAGTATCGCCGTCAACGGCGCCTGCCAGACAGTGACGAATTATGACAGCAGGAGTTTCTCCGTTGACGTTATGCCGGAGACACTCAAGCGGACAAATCTCGGGCTGCTACGCGTCGGAGACAGGGTTAACCTGGAAAGACCGCTGGCGCTGGGCGGGGAACTGGGCGGCCATCTGGTACAGGGACATGTTGATAATACCGGCAAAATAGCTTCCATCTTAAAGGAAGGCGACGCCGTACTTATGAATTTTGAAGCCCCCCCCGAAGTAATGTGCTATATCGTACCCAAAGGCTTCATCACCGTGGACGGCGCCAGCCTGACCGTTGTCAGCAAGGACACGACCTCTTTCCGGGTCTCTATCGTCAGCTATACCCGCCAGCATACAACGCTGGCAGATAAAAATACGGGGGATACCGTCAACCTGGAAGTGGATATCATCGGTAAATACGTAGCCGAGTTAAGCAAGGCGCAAAGCACCGGTATAACCGCCGATTTTCTCAAGGAGCACGGTTTCCCGGTAAACTGAACATCCCCTTGCGGGTGAGGAGTATAAATCAATGACACTGGCAACAATTCCCGAAGCTATCGAAGACATAAAAGCAGGAAAATTCGTCATCGTCGTCGATGATGAGGACAGGGAAAACGAAGGCGACCTGGTCATGGCTGCCGAGAAGGTTACCGCCAAGGCCATCAACTTCATGGCAAAACACGGGCGGGGGCTTATCTGTATGCCCATGACCGGACCGCGCCTGGACGAGCTCAGAATACCCATGATGGCCAGCAACAATACCTCGCGTTTCGGCACTGCTTTCTCGGTATCGGTCGAAGCCAGAGAGGGGACCAGCACCGGTATCTCGGCGGCGGACAGGGCGAGGACGGTCCAGGTTCTGGTCGACCCGAAGAGTCGGCCTGAAGATATCGTCATGCCGGGGCATATGTTCCCCCTGCGCGCCAGGGACGGCGGCGTCCTGGTGCGGGCTGGGCAGACCGAGGCTACGGTAGACCTGGCCAGG
>CAZPQB010000207.1:0-4004 GCA_964588605.1 uncultured Dehalococcoidaceae bacterium
AGCTCCGCTATGGTGACCCCTTCTCCCCCCTCCCCGTAGTCGCCCGGCCGGAATGACTTTACCAGCGTGTGCCTGGCCAGCTCTCTCCGGACCAGCCGGCGCAGTGTCCCCGTTCCCTTGCCGTGGATTATTCTGACCTGGATAAGGCCAGCCATGAAGGCGTCATGCAGGTACTGGTCAAGCTTGGGCAGGGCTTCGTCTATGGTGAGGTGACGCAGGCGTAGTTCGTTCGCTGGTGGTATATCCGTGGGATAGCTCTTGTTGCCCATATCCGCAGAAAATTCTATCATGTTAATCTTGATTAGAACAAGCGGTAGAAAGCGTAAAAGCCCTGAACTGTGCGGGCAGATGGTAAGGTTCTATTTCGTCGATTAGTTATAATGACGGAAGACGAGCACCGAGTTATGCCCGCCGAAGCCGAAGGAGTTGGATATGGCGGTATTTATCTTGATCTTACGTGCTTTGTTTGGCACGTAGTCCAGGTCACAGTCGGGGTCCGGATGCGTCAGGTTTATGGTCGGTGGCACGACTCCATGTTTCATGGTGAGGACGGTTATTACGGCTTCAATGCTCCCCGCCGCCCCCAGAAGATGCCCTATCATCGACTTAACGGCTGATATCGGGATTTGCTTGGCCCTGTTCCCGAAGACGCTTTTGATTACGGCGGTTTCCGTGCGGTCGTTAAGAAGCGTAGCTGTACCGTGGGCGTTAATATAATCTATCTCGTCCGGACTGATATTAGCCCTCTTCAGGGCGTTTTGCACCGCCCTGGCGGCGCCTTCACCGTTGGGTGAGGGCTGTGTGAGATGGAACGAGTCACTCGTACTACTGTAGCCGATGATTTCGGCCAGAATCGGGGCACCCCGCTCCAGCGCAAATTTGGCGTCTTCAAGGACCATCATGGCGGCGCCCTCCCCGAAAACGAAGCCGTCACGCTCGGCATCGAACGGTCGGCACGCTGCCTTGGGATTGCCGTTCCTGGTTGACAGGGCTCTTATGTTGCCGAAGGCCGCCAGGACCAGAGGCGTGATAGGCGCTTCCGTACCGCCGGCCACCATTGCCTTGGCATAGCCCTGACGTATTAGTTCACAGGCCTGGCCGATGGCATCGCTGCCGCTGGAACAAGCCGATGACGGCGAGTAGTTCACACCCTTGGCGCCAAGAATCAAAGAGACCTGGACGGCCGGGGCGTCTCCCGTCATGGTCGGGGCCAGGGTCGGGCTCACCTTTTTCGGACCTGACTCGCTCAGTACCCTGTACTGCTCGTGAACCGAGACCAGGCCGCAGACGCTGTTGCCGACAATTACCCCGGTATCTTCAGCATTGCCATTGTTTATTTTCAGTCCCGAAGCCTCCACAGCCTGAAGGCTGGCGGCTACGGCGAACTGGGAGAACCTGTCCATATGCCGCGCTTGCTTCCGGTCGACATACGTGCTGGCGTCAAAGTCCTTGACCTCCGCGGCAAAGTTGGTTTCGTAGGCCGTGGTATCAAAGCTGGAGATGTAGTCGACGCCTGATTTCCCTGCGATGAGTGCTTCCCACATGCTGGGGATGTCAAGACCAACCGGACTTACCGCGCCCATACCTGTAATAACCACTCTACGTTCGTTACTGGGGCCTTCTGATTTCATAAATCGCTCTCCACCTGATGCTGCATATCCTGCTTTACATTAAGTAGTATAACCATGGTACTATTTAGTCTACAATATATTACCTTAGTACTTTACACATGGTACTTTTTATCCAGTACTATTTGTTATCTCTGTTATTACGCTCGGCTGCCTTATCCCCCGTTCCATCCTTGTCGTTATTAGGGCTAGGTGCTACAATTTTAAACGGGGGTTTCCTCATCATGTCGTCAGATGCAATCGTCGTTAAAGGGGCCCGCGAGCACAATCTGAAGAATATAGACGTAACCATTCCGCGGGACAAGCTGGTAGTCATTACCGGCGTATCCGGCTCAGGCAAGAGTTCCCTGGCCTTTGACACCATTTATGCCGAGGGGCAGCGCCGCTATGTGGAATCGCTTTCTGCTTATGCCCGCCAGTTCCTGGGCAGGATGGAGAAGCCGGAGGTCGACTATATTGAAGGCTTGAGCCCGGCGGTTTCTATCGACCAGAAAGGGCCGAGCCGGAACCCGCGCTCCACTGTCGGCACCGTCACTGAAGTCTATGATTACCTCCGGCTGCTTTTTGCCCGCGTGGGGCATCCCCATTGTCCCCGGTGCGGACGTGAAATAACCATGCAGACTGTGCAGCAGATTGTTGATGCCGTCCAGAAGCTGCCGGAGGGCAGCCGTATCATGATTCTGGCGCCGCTCATTAGCGACCGCAAGGGGGAATATCAGTCGGTATTCGATGACCTGCGCAAGGCGGGTTATGCCCGCGTTCGTGTGGACGGGGAAATCCATGACCTGTCCGATGACATTCAGCTTGATAAGTACAAGAAACACTCCATTGGGGTGGTGGTGGACAGGCTGGTCGTCGGGCAGAGTGGCACTCAGAGCCGTATTGCCGATTCGGTGGAGACCGCTTTAAAACTTGGCGCTGGGGTGGTGCTGGTATCTATCGTTGACGGCGAAGAGCTGCTCTTCTCGGAGCACTTCGCGTGTGTTCACTGCGGCATCAGCTTGGGTGAGATTGCCCCCCGGAGCTTCAGCTTCAACAATCCCCACGGTGCCTGCCCTAACTGTACCGGGCTGGGCTACCGGCAGGAGATTGACCCGGAGCTGGTATTGAACAGAGACCTCTCAATCCTGGAAGGCGCCATACGCCCCTGGCAGTCCCATAACTGGTATCTTTATCAGTTGGAACCGCTGGCCAGGGCTCATAGCTTTTCATTGAGCACCCCGGTTCGCGAACTGACACCGCAACAGATAGACCTTCTGCTTTACGGTGAAGGCCATCAGGAGATTTCTTACCGCAACCGTTTTGGCAGGATCGTGCGGCACTTCGACGGCTTCGAGGGTGTTATCAGCAATATGGAGCGGCGGTATCATGATACGGAGTCGGAATATTCCCGGCAGGGTATCGAACGCTACATGGTCCTGAAGCCCTGCCAGGTCTGTGAAGGAAAGCGGTTAAAACCGGAATCGCTGGCTGTGACCATTGGAAGCAGGAATATCATGGATGTCAGCGGTATGTCGGTTGTCCAGGCGCTGGCGTGGGTTGATGATATCGCCGATAACGTACTGACCGAACGCGAGATGATGATTGCCCACCAGATTCTCAAGGAAATCAGGGCGCGTCTGGGCTTTCTCAAGGACGTGGGGTTGGACTATCTCACCACCGACCGCGCCTCCGCCACCCTCAGCGGCGGTGAGGCGCAACGCATCCGCCTCGCCACCCAGATTGGCAGTGGGCTGATGGGTGTGCTCTATGTCTGCGATGAGCCAACCGTGGGCCTGCATCCCGCCGATGACTACCGCCTGATTCAGACCTTGCAGAGGCTGAGAGACCTGGGCAATACCATACTGGTGGTCGAGCATGATGAGGCCATGATGCGGGCGGCTGACCATATTGTCGATATGGGTCCCGGCGCCGGCGAACACGGCGGTTGGGTTGTCACCACGGGAACCCTGTCTGACGTTATGGGATGTCGTGAGTCATTGACTGGACAGTATCTCAGCGGAGCCAAGCGGATTCCCCTTCCGGAGAAGCGACGCTCCGGTTCGGGCGAAGAACTGGTGGTAAAGGGAGCCCGTCAGAATAACCTGAAAAATATTGATGTACATATCCCCCTGGGTAAATTTGTCTGCGTTAGCGGCGTTTCGGGAAGCGGCAAGAGCACCCTGATTGACGAGATACTGTACCGGAAACTCGCCCAGATACTCTATCGCTCCCGTGAGAGGGCAGGTGAATGTGATGCTATTACCGGTATCGAGCATATTGACAAGGTGATTAACATTGACCAGTCGCCTATCGGTCGTACCCCCCGCAGCAACCCTGCCACCTATACCGGCACCTTCACCCCGATTCGTGAGCTTTTTGCCACCGTTCCCGAGG
>CAZPQB010000208.1:0-4000 GCA_964588605.1 uncultured Dehalococcoidaceae bacterium
CGCCGGAGGATATCGTTGAGGGTGTCGCCAGGGGCATTGATATCTTTGACAGCGCCCTGCCCACCCGCGTCGCCCGCAACGGTGCCCTGTTTACCGGGCGGGGCCGACTTAATATCCGCAATGCGGTCTACAGCAAAATGGAAAGGCCGGTTGACCCTGACTGTGATTGCTACACCTGCCGCAGCTTCTCCGCCGCCTATCTGAGTCACCTTTTCCGCAGTGATGAGCTTCTGGCTTTGCGGCTGGCGACTATCCATAACCTGCGCTTTATCAGCAGCTTGATGGGTAAAATAAGGAGTGCTGTACTGGACGGCACTTTTAGCACCTTCCGGCACGACTTCCTGTCAAATTACCGGACTACCAATGAGCAGGTACGCTTTGAGCAGAAGCTAAAGTGGTTGAAGGGGAGGGAGAGGTAGGTAGGTGCATAAGCTCACTCGAACTCGTTTTTAGAGATTGCTATCAGTATCACTGCCGGTATGCCCAGCAACAGCGTTGGTATCAGGGTTGCTATTGAGCCGGCCAGTGCCAGCCCCCAGTTCCTCCGCAGTACCGCGAAGATTCCGCCTATCATGGACAGGATGCTGATAATGGCACATATTATGGCGATAATTACCAGGACTACCAGAGAAGTATAATCATACTCGAACGTATAGTGTGGGAAGGTAGAGGTCGTCGTTTCCGTGGGCAGGAAGGAGATGGCAATAATCAGACCGAATAGAATGAAAAATCCCATAACAGCATGAATTATAGCCAGTATTCCAGCGATAATGGGCATGGCTGTCGGCTGTCTCTCCATCTTCTTTCACCTCCCTGCGATATTGTACTATCTTAGCAAAGATTTATAAAGTGTATTTCTTCTCATCTCGGAATGTTTCCGTCTTTCACATTCAAATACGGTTATTTTAGCCGCTGTAAGATGAGCCTCGCCTCGTTAATAATGCCGTCGATTATCTCTTTAACGCTGAGTTCCTCGTGTATCAGTCCCACCGCCTGACCGCAGTAGATAATGGAGTCGTTGGTATCGCCGCTGGTGAGGAAGCTTCTCATGATGCTGCTGCCGTCGAGCACGGGGAACAATTCCTCCAGCGTAGCCCCCCTGGCTTCCATCTCCAGCACTTTCCGGGCGAATTCGGTATTGACAACCCTGGCGGCATTCCTGATAGAGCGCTCCACGATTACGGTGTCTGCTTCCCCGGTCCGCAGCAGCAGTTCCTTGATTCTGGGGTGGAGGGGGCATTCCTTGCTGAGCATAAACCTGGTGCCCATGACCATGCCCTGGGCGCCGAGAGCCAGCGCGGCCGCAAGGCCGCGCCCATCGGCAAAACCGCCGCCGGCAATAACCGGTATCTTCAGCGTGTCAACTGCCTGAGAAATACGCACCAGTGAGCTTACGTCTTCCATCCCCGGGTGTCCGCCGGCCTCGTAGCCGATAATGGTCACGGCATCCACCCCGAGGCGTTCCGCCGTTTGGGCGTCTTTTATCCTGGCTACCTTGTGCATCGTCTTTACCTTGGCTGCCTTGAGCCACTCCATGTATGGTTCCGGACTCCGCCCCGAGGTTTCTATGATGTTGACGCCTTCCTCAAGCGCTGCGTTGATATACTCCTCCCATACTATCTGGCGCTTGGTCGGCATGAGGGTGATATTGACGGCAAACGGCTTGTCGGTCAGGACCTTCGTTTTCCTGATTTCCTGGCGCAGTTCTTCGGCGGTGAAGAAGCTGCCGGCCGCCATAATGCCCAGTCCGCCGGCGTTAGCTACCGCCGAAACCAGCTCGGCCCGCGAAAGCCAGAGCATGGCTCCCTGGATAATGGGGTACTGAACTCCGAGTTCCTGGGTAATCCAGGTTTTGAGCATGATTCATCCTCCAGACTTGGGGAAAAATCTGTTCTATCCCCCATAAATAAGCATCACGATGTTAAGCTTATCGCCTTCCTTTACGGGCTTGGTCATTTCGTTCGGATAGGCGCTTTCCCCATCGATATAGATGTCAAAGGCGCGTCCCAGATTACCGTTCTTATCAAGAATTAGCTTGGCCAGGCCTGGGGACTGTTTCCCCAGGTCATGTAGGCATTCGCCAACCGTGCTTCCTTTCACCTGAAACGCTGTTTTGTTATTAGCATAGCTGGCGAAAACTGAAGGAATCTGTATTTCAATGCTCAATATTCTCTCACCTGCCTTGTATCTTGCCGCAGTGCTCACAATTGGGGTCTTTTCTGACCTTGAGTTCGGTGAATGTCATTTTCAGGCCATCGAAATTCAGGAGTCTGTCGGTTAACAGTTCACCGAATCCCACGATGTATTTAATGACCTCGGCTGCCTGGATGCAGCCGATAACCGCCGGTGTTACGCCGATAACCGGGAATTTCTCTTCCGGGACGGTAGCGCCGTGGTATAGACAGTTGAGACAGGCCGATTTGCCGGGGATTATGGTCATGGCTCTGCCCTCGAATCCGTAGACGGCGCCGTGGAAAAAGGGGATGTCTTTCTTTATCGCTGTCCTGTTCAGCAGATACCGTGTGGGTAAATTGTCCATGGCATCGACTATTAAGTCAGAGTCGGCCACGAGATGGGAGATATTGGCTTCGGTTATCGTTTCCGCTATCGCTTCTATTTTGATGGAGCGGTTTAACCTCCTGAGCTTGGCGGCTGCCGAATCGACTTTTTGGTTGCCGGTATCTTCGTCCCAGTGCAGGACCTGCCGGTTCAGGTTACTTAATTCAACCGTATCGTGGTCGGCGATGCGTATCGTGCCAACTCCGGCCGCGGCGAGATAGATGGCTACCGTCGAGCCCAGTCCACCGGCGCCGGCGATAAATACCCGGGCCTTCTTGAGCTTTTCCTGACCCTCCTCCCCGAATCCGTAGAGCATTATTTGCCGGTCATATCTTTCCCGTTCTTCTGCGGTAAGCATACTGGCTTGCCTCCCGGTTTTTAAACTACGGCTAGCATACGGTCAACGGCTGATTTCGCCCGGATGCGAATCTCCTCCGGGACCTTAACCTGAGGCGTCATCGTCTCCAGTGAATTCAGGACTTTCTCCAGCGTTATCAATTTCATATCTGGGCAGATTGTTTTATCTGAGATGGGGATGAATTTCTTACGCGGGTTCTCCTTGGCGAGTCGGTGTATAATCCCGATCTCCGTCCCGACTATCAGCTCACTGACATCTTCCCGGCCGGCGTAGCGGATGATGCCGCTGGTGCTCGCGGCTTCATCGGCCAGGGCGATGACCTCGGTACGGCACTCGGGGTGTACCACTACTTTGGCCTGCGGATACTCCTGCTTCCGTCTGATGATATCCGCGGGCTGTATGCTGGCATGGGTAGGACAGTAGCCCGGCCAGAGGGTCATCCGCTTGCCCGTTTTGCTGGCGATGTATTGGCCGAGATACTGGTCGGGGACAAAGAGTATCTCTTGGCTATCAATGCTCGCCACGATTTTCACGCCGTTGGCGGAGGTACAGCACAAGTCCGATTCGGCTTTAACCTCGGCGCTGGAGTTGACATAAGTGACAACAATGGCATTTGGAAGCTCTTTCTTTTTCTGCCTTAGCTGTTCGGCGGTAATCATATCGGCCATAGGGCAGCCGGCGCTGGCATCCGGTAGCAGTACGGTCATGTCCGGGCAGAGGATGGAAGCGGTCTCCGCCATGAAGTGGACCCCGCAGAAGACTATCACGTCGGCGTCTGACCCCGCTGCCTTCTGGCTCAACTCCAGCGAATCGCCCACGAAATCGGCGATATCCTGGACCTCGCCTCGCTGGTAGTTGTGGACGAGGATAATGGCGTTCCGTTCTTTTTTCAGTTCCTGTATTCGCTCTTCCAGGGCTTTATGGTTGGTCACGGGCTTCTCCATTTTCCATTTTCATTCGGTGATAATTCTCTCCGCGTGAGTATAAATTTTCATTCCTGGCTCCCTGATAATTCTGACTTCCATATCCGTGTTCAGGCGGGTCCCCTTGTCCCGGACAAAGCCGACGATGGTTAACCCGCAC
>CAZPQB010000209.1:0-3966 GCA_964588605.1 uncultured Dehalococcoidaceae bacterium
GCATCGCCAAAGCTGTAAAAGCTATACCTCTGCGTTATAGCTTCCTGGTAGGCTCTACTAATACGTTCCCGGCCCCCGAAGGCGGTGACCAGCATCAGCAGGGTTGACCTCGGCAGGTGAAAGTTAGTAACCAGGGCATCAACCATGCGGAACTGGTAGCCGGGTAATATAAACAGGTCCACCCAGCCTTCAAACGGCTTCAGCTCAAGGGGATGGCTGTCCCGTGCTGCCTGCTCTACAATCCTCACGGTGGTCGTGCCAACACAAATAATTCTCCGCCCTTTCTTCTTGGCCAGGGATAGCTCGTCAGCGACTTCTCCGTTGAGCACACCATACTCCTTGTATATAGCGTGCTCAAGCGGGTTATCCTCTGTAACCGGCCGAAAAGTATCAAGTCCCACGTGCAAGGTGACAAAAAGACACTGCACAGCCTTGCGTTCAATCCTGCCAAGTAACTCAGGCGTAAAGTGAAGGCCGGCCGTCGGTGCCGCCACGCTGCCGGCTACCCGGGCATAGACCGTCTGGTACCGCTCAGGGCGTGCCAGCGGCGTATGTATATACGGCGGCAGGGGAACCTCGCCCAATGCCATCAATAGTGTCTCGTCGGACAAATATACGTCTCTTATACCGCCATCCCTTACCCCGGTGATTTCGGCGAGTATCTTTGACCCCGGCTGGTCAGCTGACAGAGAGTCATTTTTTATCTCAACCCTGCTGCCGATTTGAAGTCGGCGGGCTGGTTTAACCAGGGCCTCCCACAAATTGACGTCCAGCCGCCGCAACAGCAAAATCTCCACCCCGCCGCCACTGCCAGCCCTTTTGCCCTTCAACCTCGCTGGAATGACCCGGCTGTCATTAAAAACCATAACGTCACCGTCACGCAGGTAATCAATAATCTCAAAGAACCGCCGGTGCTCTATCGAATCGTTTTGCCGGTTCAGAACCATAAGCCGTGAATGGTCCCTGGGCTCTACCGGACTCTGAGCGATAAGACTGGAGGGCAAATAATAGTCAAAATCACCTGTTCTCACGAATATCTCCCGAATGATGCTATCATCAATATACCCTGCTGTGCTTATAAAGGCAACGCGTATTTTCAGATAATTGCAGAGCGCTCAATAGATACCTGGATAATCTATCCCCAATGGAATATCCAGTAGCCCAGTAGGCCACTACTTGAAAACCCATGGAATTCTCACTATAGTTGGGATACTAATGGGGGCAAGTCCACCCGTTTAATGACTAAATATGATAATTGGTCTAAGCTAACCAAATTAGAAAAATAAAATTCTTTCATAATGGCTGCTGCATTATGGAGATGAGGGGCAAAGATATCCACGTCGACCACCCCAGGGACCCTGTCCTCCGAGCCGGGCGTGAGGTAGACACAGAAAACAACCCAAAGCTACCCACACACGAATTATTACCCTGGTCTTTTAAAATGTCGTTGTTGTCGTGTTCCCTATCTCAGGCGGTTGACAGCCACATAAATGCCGATGCCGATAGCCAAAAGGTCGATGATTATTCTAAGTGGGCCGAAGGGCAGCCCGCCTAATGTAAAGATATTTACCAGATAGCTAATTACCACGGCTATGCCCCCCACAACCGCCAGCGAACGGCCCCGTTTCCGGTTGACTGAAAGACTGACCACTTCACCGATAGCATAGCCGACTCCCCCAGCCAGTATCAGCCCAAGATAGAAGAAAGGTATTATCCATTCAATTAGTCCCCAGACAAGTCCGGTAACAATGGCCATCCCCAGCGCCGTACCGGCAGCTCTTAAGTAGTACGTACCGGAGATACGGAAGGTAGGTAGCTTGTAAAGTCTGGCGCAGTCCGGGCACCTGGCGCCCACCGGCGTCTCCACCATACACTTCGGGCATATCGGCTTGCCGCATTTGCCGCACCGCAGATTTGTCTCAACGTCTGGATGCATGGCGCATCTCGTTGTACCGTTCTCAGTCATTTAGTAGTTCCTCCGGCTTAACGGGTTTCCGGTGAACCCAGGCAGTTCTATCAGCGATATCACGGTCGAAAAACAGCCGGTTAAAGAGCAGCCGCGTTCTACTGATTTGGATGCTTTCGGGCGAGGGCTGCGCGGTGAGCCGTTTGATGATTATCACCAGGAATGCCGCCAGATACGCCATGATAACAGCCATTTTCTCCTGGAATATCCAGGTGGTTACCGGAAGCGAAGCGGCACCGAAAAATACGGGCAACGGTGAACTGCGGAAGATAATAGTAATGAAAACCACGGCGCCGATAGCTATTACTGAAGGCCAGGGAGATATGTCATTTAATACTGGTAATATCATGACGATGCCCAGCAGAGTAGCGATTCCCCTCCCGCCGTGAAAGCGGAGGAAGACCGGCCAGTTATGCCCGACGATAGCCGCCAGGCCCACCACCAGCTGCTGACCCGTATCCAGTCCCTGAAGCTGTGCCATCCATACCATGAACAAGCCTTTAGCGAAATCAAAGATGCCTACGGCCAGACCGAGCTTCCGGGACGTCGTCCGCCATAAATTGCCGCCCCCCACCTGGCTGGTGCCTGCCTTCCTCAGGTCGATACCGCGGGACCTGGCTGCCAGGTAAGAAGATGGCACCGAGCCGAGAAGATAGGCGCATATTATTAGTATTATCCAGATAGTCATTAAGCTCCTTCAGGTCTGTACTTAATATACCATTGATTATCTGGCTTCAGTGCTCACTTTTCGGCCAAGGCTATGAGCTTTTCCACTGATTCTAAAGGTACATCCACGCCGCCAATCATTATCTCACTGCTATCATCCAAGCCATGGTAGTCGGTGCCGCCGGTAGCGATGAGGTCGTACTTCTCAGCCAGGCTCACGAGATTCTTTATTTCATCGGCAGTATAATCTTTATAATAAGCTTCAATGCCGACAAGCCCGGCTGCCTTAAGCTCAGCAACCGTTGTCTCCGGGTCGGTAATAGTGAACGGGTGCGCCAGTACGGGTAGCCCTTTAGCCCTTACTATCATTTCCGCCGCTTCCGCCGGCGTCATCTTTTCCCGCTCAACATAGGCAGGGCCGCCTTGTCCGATATATTTATCGAAAGCCTCAGTAAATGAGGTGATATAACCCTTTTCTAGCATCACCTGGGCAATGTGGGGCCGCCCTATAGAGCCATCGCCGGCCATTTCCTGTACCCGCTGCCAGTCGATATCGATACCCAGATCGCGCAGTTTGATAATCATTCCCCGGGCCCTTCTCTGCCGGGAGTTGCGGAATCTTTCCAGGGCTGATTTTAGTTCGTCGCTGGTATAATCTATGAAATATCCCAAGACATGGGCCTGTCCATAGGGCATATCGGTGCTGATTTCAACGCCGGGTATTACTCTCAGTTCCGGGAATGCTTTGGCAGCCTCCAGAGCTGGAAGAACTCCTTCCACGGAGTCGTGGTCGGT
This sequence comes from uncultured Dehalococcoidaceae bacterium, assembly GCA_964588605.1. Lineage (GTDB taxonomy): Bacteria > Chloroflexota > Dehalococcoidia > Dehalococcoidales > RBG-16-60-22 > CAZLEY01. The sequence continues at coordinate 3,428 of CAZPQB010000209.1, forward strand.
TAAGGACATAACCGTCAGCCCTAGCTCTGCCGCCCTGCTGACTATCGCTTCCGGACTGAATTTACCATCAGAAGCGGTCGAGTGAATGTGCAGGTCTACCTGGCCCACTACCCCTCCGCCTCCCGTGTGATGCGCTCAATGCCTGTTGCCCTTCCGCTGTCTTCATCTACCTCAACCATTATAGAGTTGAACACCGGATTCCCCTTTCCTACCGACAGGTGGTGGGGCATCATGGTAAGAAAGCGCTGGATTACCGCCTCAGTATCATCGCCAATAACCGAATCCATTGGTCCTGTCATGCCGATATCAGTAACATAGGCGGTGCCTTCAGGCAATATCTGGGCATCGATAGTACCTACATGGGTATGGGTTCCGAGCACGGCGCTCACCCGGCCATCCAGATAGCGGCCGAGGGCTACCTTCTCCGAGGTTGCCTCGGCATGAAAATCAACAATGATAATCGCGGGCTTCGGCTCGATGTCAGCCAGTAGCTTGTCCATAGCCCGGAACGGGCAGTCGTAGTTGCTCATGAAGGTTCT
>CAZPQB010000210.1:0-3966 GCA_964588605.1 uncultured Dehalococcoidaceae bacterium
TTCCCGATGAGGCTATGGGCATGGGTCTTACCGATGCCGCCCGCGGCGCTCTGGGCCACTGGATAGAGATTAAGGATAAAAAGATTGCCAACTACCAGTGCGTGGTGCCCACCACCTGGAATGTAGGGCCGATGGATGATAAAGGGCAGCATGGCCCCATCGAACAGGCTATTATCGGCACCAGGATAAAAGACGAGGCTAATCCCTTTGAAATTGTACGTATCATCCGCTCTTTTGACCCCTGCCTGGCCTGTTCCATCCATGTCGTCACGCCTAAAAGTCGGGACCTGGGTCAGTTCAGGGTAGTGTGAGCCTTTTAAGGAGGAGAGATGATTTTATCAGAGCAAAAGCCGTTTGAAGAGATTCTGGGATATCTGGAAGGAGAAAAAAGCGTCTTTATACTGGGCTGCAACGGCTGTGCCCAGTCTTCCGGCAGCGGTGGCCCCGCCCAGGTCGAGGAAATGAAGAAAAAACTTGAGGAGGCCGGCAAGAAAGTTACCGGCACCAAGGTTATCGATTTCCTCTGCGAGAAGGCCCTGGTGAAATCGGGCCTGCGGGGCAGAGTTGATGAGGTAGCGGTGGCCGATTCGATACTGGTGATGACCTGCGGTATCGGCATTCAGGCGGTAGCCGCGTCGGTGAACAAGGTTGTCCATCCGGCCTGTAATACCGTTAACCTCGGCGGCAGCCGTGGCGAGTGGCCGGGCAGCGAGCGGTGCCAGGAGTGCGGCCAGTGCCTTCTGGACTATACCGGCGGTATCTGCCCCATCACCGCCTGCACCAAGAGTCTGGTCAGCGGTGCCTGCGGTGGGGCGTCCAACGGCAAGTGTGAGCTTTCTCCCGACCGTGACTGCGGTTGGGAGTTGATTTATGCCCGGCTAAAAGCCAAGAACCAGCTGGACAAGCTTAAGATATTCGTAGACCCGCTGGACCACAACAAGTTGATGGCCAGGCCGGAGATGATGTCCACCTCACGCTACGCGCTGGAGCAATCTGACCAGGAGGTGAAGGTAAAGTGAGCCTGCAATCGAAACTGGAGTCAGGAAAGTTTGCCATAACCTGTGAGGTCGGCCCCCTGAAAGGGACTGATATTACCGAGCTTGAGGAAAACGCCGAGCTTTTAAAAGACAAGGTGGATGCCGCTAACGTTACCGACCAGCAGAGTTCCGTGATGAGGCTGGGTTCGCTGGTGACATCGTATATAATTCTCCAAAATGGGCTGGAGCCCATATATCAAATGGTCTGTCGTGACCGTAACCGCATCGCTTTACAGTCCGACCTCCTTAGTGCCTGGGTGCTGGGGATTAAGAATGTCCTGTCCATTACCGGCGATTTGCCGCAGCTCGGCGACCACCCCGAAGCCAAGGCCGTGTATGACCTCGATTCCGTGACATTGCTGCAGACCATCGGCAAGTTGAACAACGGCATCGATATGAACGGCAACGAACTCCAGGGTAAGCCATCTTTCTTCCCCGGGGCGGTGGTGAAAGTGGAATCGGATACCGAGGCCTCCATGGAACTGCAGATCGCCAAGCTGGCGAGAAAGGTGGCCGCCGGTGCCCGGTTTATCCAGACCCAGGCGGTCTACGACGCCGGCAGTTTTGCTAAATTCATGAAGAGGGTGGAGAAATTGAAAGTCCCTGTTCTGGCAGGAGTCATTCCACTGAAGTCAGCCGGTATGGCCAAGTTCATGAACAAGAACGTCTCCGGCGTCTTCGTACCTGATGAGCTTATTCAGAAGATGACCGATGCACCCAAAGAAGACAGGGAGCAAACCGGCATACAGATTTGCGCCGACCTTATCAAGCAGCTCAAGCCCCTCTGCCAGGGCGTGCATATCATGGCTATCGGCTGGGAGAAAAAGGTACCGTCCATCATAGAGTCTTCCGGACTATAAGATAATATTATTAACTTAAAAATCCCCGATGTTTGTATTTCAGGCGCCGGGGATTTTTATATTGACTTCACCCCCTACCCCTTTTCTTAGTTGTTTTTTTCCACCCGCCGCCCAGTATCATCTACGTCTAATACGTTAATAGCCTCCCCGCCCCTAAATCCCTCTCTTTGTCCCTTTACCAAAGGGAGAAGATATTGTGGCAAACCCTTAAATCAACGCTTTACTCCAATCTGTCTCCCTCCTTGGTAAGGAGGGATTAAGGGAGAATTAGTCCCATCTTTCCCCCTTCCTTTTTTAAAGGAAGGGGGCTAGGGGGATAGATTAGTATCACGCTACGTAAGCGTCATTACGGGAATCACCGCCACCTCTTTGATATCTCTTCCCACCCACCGCCCTCACATCATACTTTACTTAACCCATAGTATTCTCCCCAAATCCACCAATTCAACCACTAATAGCCTGTGCTCAAAACCGCGACAAAACCCGCATTTTTTGAATAATTGTTTTCCCAAAACAAATCAAAAACCAAAAAAGTCAACCCTTGGATGTCGCTATTTTTAGAACCAGCCCACCCCAGCCCGCCCACCTGCTTAACATAACTCTAGAAACAATTCAGGCACGCTTTCCCTATTTCCCCCTCGAATTGTTTCCCATCAGAAAGTTCCTGTTCCTTAATACTCGTCCGAGTTAAAAGCCTGTATCTGGGCGAAGCTGAAAACCGGCCCGTCGCGGCAGACATAGATTTCGCCGATATTACACCGCCCGCACTTGCCGATGCCGCACTTCATCCGCTTCTCCAGCGTGGTTATCATCTGCTCCGCTTTAAAACCCAGTTTTTCCAGCACCGGGAAGGTGAAACGTATCATCACGGGCGGCCCGCAGACGATTGCCACCGCGTCTTTGGGGGAGGGGGCGACCTTCTCCGTAATGCTGGGAACGAAGCCCACGTTGCCCGTCCACCCTTCCGCCTCACGGTCGACGGTAGTGGTCATTTTCACCGTCGTATCCTTCTCCCAGGCTTCGAGGTCGTACTTAAAGCAAAGGTCATCAGGACTGCGCGCCCCGTAGATAATGTCGATACTCCTGTATTTATCACGTTTATCGATAACGTTCCAGATTAACGACCGCAGAGGCGCCAATCCTATACCGCCGGCTACGAATACCAGGTTCTTGCCCTGTAAGAAGTCGAGCGGAAAGCTGTTGCCGAAAGGACCCCGGAAGCCTATCTCCGCCCCGACGCCGAGTCGGTGCAGGGCATTGGTCACCCTTCCCGCCCTCTGCACGGCGAACTCCAGGTGGTCGCGCCGGGTAGGACTGGAAGAGATACAGAAAGGGGCCTCACCGGTGCCGAAGACCGAATACTCACCGAATTGCCCCGATTCAAAAGTGAACTCTTTGCGTAGCTTCTCATCTTTAAAGTTGAAATGAAAAGTCCTGATGCCGGGTGTTTCGTCCACTATTTTTTCTATAACGGCGATATGAGGGAGGTAGACATTCCCTTCGGCAAGGTATCTTTTTCTATGGCTGATATCGCTAATCGCCATTCTTTTTCTCCGTTCCAGCAGTGGCTTTGGCGGGTAGAGATGAAAGTGTTTGAGTGATATCCCAGTTTACCGGGCAGAGCCGGATACACCGTCCGCAGCCGGTGCAGGCGATAACATCAAAAAGCATAGGGTAAAAGGCGTATTTATGGTGGACCTTCTGCCGTACCCGCCGCCATTTCTCCTCCCTGGGATTTTCTGCCGGCATCTGGGTATAAAGGGGGAAGCTGCAGCTGTCCCAGTTCCGGTACCGGGCGCCATCGTCTTTATGTATCTCGTCATTAATGTCAAAGCAGTAGCAGGTGGGGCAGAGGAGGGTGCAGATGCCGCAGCTGACGCACTTGGCGGCTATCTCCTCCCACAGGTCTTTGTTTTCAAAGGAGGAGAGTAGTTTCTCGGTGATATTCTTGACGTCCACCTGTTTGCTTATCTGCTGCGCGGCGGCCTTTCTGGCGGCCTCGGCCTTGGTTTCATCGGCCTTGGTGGCGGCGGCCAGCACGCTGCTCTGGTTAACCAGTTCCTTGCCCT
>CAZPQB010000211.1:0-3937 GCA_964588605.1 uncultured Dehalococcoidaceae bacterium
GGTTACTTTTTTGGTATAATAGATTAAAACTGGACTCATAAGCATTATTGCGCATTAAGCGCAATCAGTTAACACATATGGCAGGGCGGCAACTAATATTGGTCTTTTACTACATGTTATGTGAATTAAACAATAGGCGTACCTGAATATGAGCTTTACCCTTATAAAAGGGCTTTAGCTGTCAAAATTGACCTTGTGGTTACACTTTCAAACAGTGTTTTCACAAAGAAGGATAAAAATTATATCACATAGGATACTTTAGCTTTGAAAATGTACAATTTTGTAGTTAAAAACCAAGATAATGTGTATGAAAATGAGGCCCAATTTCACTTTTAAGGTGGCCTTGTAGTACACTAATCGCTCGATAATGCCGCTTAAGTGAATTAAAAAGTTGTTACCGGCAAGAATTTGCTGGATTTTCATTGCAGATTAGTAAGAGCATCACCTCAAGCACTTGACGTCCTAGCCAGTGCCGACGTGAAAAGGGGCTCGCAAGATCTTAGTAGCGGTTCAAATCCTCTACCGCCCACCATGGTGTACAATACGTGGAACCGTATCCCCAGTCAGAGCTAGTGTTTCAGGTGGTATCGGTGGGGAGTAAGTCAGCAAGACTTCGTTTCCCGTTACTTTGATCTCCTGCACAAAACTGCGGATAAAGGCGCGCCTCTCCATCAAGCTACTGCTCCCGAGGATCTCCTGCATCTCGTTAATGTAGCCGGTCATGGTCTTCATATCAATCAGTTCGACTTTCCTGTCCGACATCTGCGTCTCAATCTCAATCCTTCTCACCTGTAATTGGTCCTGTTGTCTCCGTAGTTCCCTTATTCTATCTGCGAGGTCATCCAGGCCTATTTTACCGGTCTCGATAGCATCGTATAGCCTCTCCAGTCGCTGGGGTTTACAGTGTACCTTCTTTGAGAGCAAGAGTCCGCCGTGCACCTTGTACCAATACCATGCCAGTGACTTCCCCCATGGACGACGCTGTAGACACCCATACCTGTGAGACTCACGATCACTGGCACCTCTAGTGAAGTGACCAGTCCAATCATGAGTCTCAGAACAATACAGGCAGAAATTCCCGCAGCCACTTGGTTTTTAGGTGTAAATTGTACGATAGGTCACGTCTTTCTTTCTCTCTTAATACAGAGAAATATGTCACATTTGCTCCGTGCAGAAAAAATAACGTCTTATAAAAATGATTTTGATTAAGAAATGGCGTGGTAGTACAATTAATGGCAAAGTAAGACTTATTTCATACGGCCCATCGGTGCCGGATGCAGTTATGCCGATAATGCCTGACCTTAGAAGTACTACCTCAATACAATAGGGTGTTTATTGTAAGTCCGCTAATATCTGGATTAAGGGAAACTGTAGACAGATTATTTTGGCTTTGTCTTGAAAGATAATACTTTTTAAGGAGGATTCAATGGACCGTGTTAAGGGCAAAGTGGTCGTCGTTACGGGTGCGGCAAGTGGGCTGGGCAAAGGAGCAGCATCGTTATTAGCCAGGGAAGGAGCTAAAGTTATACTTACCGACATCAACGAGGCTGGCGGGAAGGAAGCTGCTGAGGAGATAAGACGTGACGGGGGAGAGGCTATCTTTATGAAACTGGATGTTAGCAATGAAAATGACTGGAGCAAAGTAATCAAAAAGACTCTTGCTGAGTTTGGTAGACTGGATGTTCTAGTCAATAACGCCGGGGTCGAACTTGTCAAAGAGATTGCAGATACCTCCCTGGAAGAGTGGCGCTGGCTTATGAGTGTCAATCTGGACGGAGTTTTTCTGGGCACGAAATACGGCATAAGAGCTATGAGAGAGAGCGGGGGTGGCTCAATAATTAATATATCCTCTGTGGCCGGGATTGTAGGTACGTTTGATGATACGGCGGCGTACTGTGCCAGTAAGGGTGGCGTAAGGCTGCTAACAAAAGCAGCCGCTCTTGAATGCTCAAAGGCGGGTCATGACTATAACATCCGCGTTAACTCCATTCATCCCGGTGTTATTCAAACACCGATGGTAGAGGCATTGTTAAGAGATGCGGACATCAGGGAAAGGCTGAAAGATATTCACCCGATTGGATTTTTAGGCGAGCCAATAGATATTGCCTATGGCGTCCTTTACCTCGCCTCTGATGAGTCCAGGCTCGTTACCGGTTCCGAGATGGTAATTGATGGAGGCTGGACGGCGCATTAAGTTAAAGTGGTGGCACTTAAGTACAATCAAGTAACTTTAAGATATTGACATATACTGCTATAGAGCTTATAATGCCATCAAACTTTATGTCAGTAATACATCCCGTCGCCTTCAGTTTTTTGAAATATTACGCATAGGGGAGGTGGTGGCTTATGCATGTTAACTGAGTAATCGGGGAGACAGTTACAATTCAAAGAAGGAGGCATTGGGCATTTATGAAAAAAATTTGGTTCATTGTATTAGCAATAACGTTAGCAAGTGCTCTGATTTTCAGCAGCTGTGCTGAGCCAGAAGCATCTCCAGCCCCCGCCCCAACTCCGTCACCATCACCAGCTCCGTCACCATCACCCGCTCCGTCGCCATCACCAACACCATCACCAACCCCATCACCATCACCAGCTCCAGCCGGACCTGATGAAATCCTAATTGGTGCCATCAATTCCATGACCGGTGTGGAGGCAATGGTAGGTACCGAGCATAGATGGGCGTATCAACTGGCAGTCGATGACATCAACGCAGCCGGCGGCGTCTATGTGAAAGAACTCGGTAGAAGCCTGCCCATGAGGCTTATCGTGGTGGATGATAAGAGTTCCATTCCTGATGCAGCGGCAGGTGTGGAAAAACTCATAAAGCTGGAAAAGGTGGACTTCCTCCTGGGCTCCGTCAGCAGCGAACTGAATGTATCCGGTTATTCTGTCGCTGAGAAGTACAAGAAGCTCTATATCACCACCACTCACTGGGCGGAGCAACACAAGGAATCAGTCGAACAGGGCGCGTCATGGGTGGTAACCTCGTTCTTCCCGGCTGCCAGTGTGGTAGAGAGCCCGGCGATTGCTCTGAATACCATGCCTGAAGCAGAGCGGCCGCAAAAAATCTGCGTTATGGCGATGGACAACCCGGATGGCAAGTTCTTTGGAGAAGCCGGACCTGGAATGATAGGGCAATACGGTTACAATGTTATACCCTCTGAGTATTATACGGAGGGGCAGAAGGACTACTCGGCGTCAATTCTCAGATTTAAGGGCGAAGGTGTCGATGCGCTGGTGTGGATAGGTAGTTCGGCTGATGGTATCACCCTGGTACGCCAGATGAAAGAGAACGACTATAATTTGAAGTATTTGCACGGAATGAAGGGATTCTGGCCCGTCGAGTTTGCCGAGACTCTCGGCCCTGACTCCGATTACATTGTCCACGATGGACACTGGCCGGAGACTTTAGGGTATGGAAGGTCGGCGGAGATTGCCGCCAAGTTCGCAGAGGATTTTAATGGGGCTACCTCGGTCACCATAGGGAACTTTTACTCCCTTGTCGAGGCTCTTGCCCAGGCCATTGAAGTGGCCGGGTCTATCGATGGAGCCAAGGTCAGGGACGTCTTTTACAGCGGTACCTTCGTGGCCAGAGACACTACCAATGGCGACCTTGCCTTTGACAACACAGGATTGTACGAAATCCCGCCGGTGGCGCTTCAGTGGATGGGCGGGAAGCGCATGGCGGTTCTTCCTGAGGGTGCTTGGAAGCTCAAATGGATGCCGCCCTGGAATGAACGGTAAGAAAGGACATCTAGGCGTAATACCTGAGGCGTAAAAAATAAGTTTACCCCCGGCAATCCCTAAAAATCAGGAGAGCCGGGGGTAATCTTTTAAGTGGTCGATATTAAATTATCGCTGTTGTTTCCTAGCGGCGGGGCGATATCCTTTCCTTAAGCCCCATGATGCCCGTGGGCATGAACTTCATAACGAGGAC
>CAZPQB010000212.1:0-3905 GCA_964588605.1 uncultured Dehalococcoidaceae bacterium
TCAGCCATCAAAGCCTTCGTGCACAGATATGCCGCCGAAAAATCGTCTGATTCTGCATTAAGAAGATTCCTGGCATGTTTCCTGAGCCTGTACAAAAGCGGGAGAATCTTAAATGGGTACGAGGGTTTGAGGATTGGTACTACTGAATACTGGATGGCATGACGCTGAAATATTGGAACCGAAGCCGGATCATCTGTAGCGACATCGGGCTTCAGGCCATTTCTGAGGCACTCATGGATGATGGCTGCCGCAGGTCTAGCGTATAAGGGAGGGCCCACAACGAATAGCGCTTTTGGTCCCGGTTGAGCCTTATCAGGCTTGGCCGCAGTTGAAATAGACGAACTTCCTTTGCCTTCTACCCCTCTTAATTGTGGACGAACTCTGGGCAGTGCCACACGGATTAACCGGATTAACCTCATTCGCCGGAGGACTTCAATGCGGTTAGCATATTTGACAGTTCTTATTCTTCTCGACTTTATATCTGGCAGCAACATGCTTACAGGTTCTGTTAGAACAAGAACTAGCACATCGCAATTTTGCTCTGCCATTCTCCTGCAAAGTCTGGAAAGCTTTACCCCCCGAAGATACCGCATAGGACTGTATTCAAGGGTTAGAAAATTTATGCCACGGTACTTTAATCTATTATCATTCTCAGCAGAGGCGTGCAGTCGGTCGGATAGTTCATATACTTTTTCCCAACCAAGTTCGTCATCAGCGCCACCAATGCGATAGAAATCATGGAGCACTTCACTGACGATGCCTTTGGATTCGAGCATTTTCTGGATACGCTCACTGGAGCAAAAAAACCTCAAATTGGTAGCCCGCTTCTTCTCGCGGTTAACCAGTCTCGAAATCTTGCGTTCGACATCTTTTTCGTTAAAAAACTTGCAAATTATGACTTTCATATGAGATTACGGCTCCTCGGGCTAATTTTACATTTAGAGAATAAAACTGCTTGTTGCCGACTGGTTGTCATTTCACAAGTATAATCCCTAGTGCTGTGCCGAATGGATCAGTGCGGTAGGGATAAAACTCAGGCCAGAGCCTTCTCACCTCTTTTTCCTTCTCTTCCGTGAATCTGAGGTCTTCAAGGTTGTCCAACGGTTTTAGTAAGTTGCCACTGAACTCTTTGAGTAGGTCTTTCACATATTCGAACTCAAATGACACTGGCGTAATTCTCTTACTCCCGCAATCCAGCGTCAATATGATCCTTCCTCCTGGCCTGACAACTCGTAAGAACTCCCTTATTGCTATCCTGTCAAGTTTATTAACATGTTTATTGACCCAGATACCATTTTCCAGCTCCTGTTCAAGGTGTTCCAGTACACTTTCTTGCAGCTATCATCTCCTTCATAAGCATTACTATTCTTTGCGCAGCTTTCCCGTCCGGCTCACCAGCCCAATAGCGAGCAAATCTAAGCCTATTGACTTTCAGATTGCTTCGCGTTTCTTCATCGTATAACGCTTTAATAATAGCTTGCTCCAAGTCTTCAATACAACAAACGCCTATAGCCGCTCCATCCTCAGCATAAGGTACGGAGGTTGGTTCACCAGAAAAATTTATTGTAATAACTGGTTTATCAAACACTATAGCTTCAAGAGCAGTAGTAGAATATTTAGTAATAAGAAGTTCACAATTGTTAATCAATGCGTATAGGTCTACATCCCGCACAATGCGAACCCCTGACTTAAAATATTCTTCAGCCATTTTTTTATAGTTACCTAAGTCATCTCGAGGATGTACTTTTACTACTAGTTGAAAATCCTTCATTTTCAGGACAGTGTTAATAACTTCAGACAGCATTCCTTCAGTTTCGGTAAAGGAGATACTCTGAGTGGTGAAAAGAATAACTTTCTTGCCGGGGTCAATATTGCATGATATCAAGGCTTGTTTGTCTTTCTCCTTGTCCCTGTTAAACAGGAGGTCAAAGTTGGCTGCTCCAGTCACTACAATTCTATCTGGATCCACGCCGCTGTCAATGTATAGTTTCCTAATTACTTCCCCCATTACAGCTTTCTTATCTGCATCTAGATGTCTTACGAAAGCACGTGGGTGGTCGTTTTCCAAAGCTGAGCTGCAAGCTAACGTTGGGATTCGGTATTTTCTTGCAAGAGCCGCCGCAATGTGCTGGAAGAACGACCCATCAGGCATCAAAACAATTAAATCTGGTGAGGTAACCCTTATCATTCTATCCACAAAATCAACACTGGATATCGCGAGATAACAGAGCGGGAGCAGGCCAGCCATCAAAGCCTTTGTGCACAGATATGCCGCCGAAAAATCGTCCGATTCTGCATTAAGAAGATTCCTGGCATGTTTCCTGAGCCTGTAGAAAAGCGGGAGAACCTTAATTGGATACGAGGGTTTAAGGATTGGCATTAGTGAATAATCAATGGCATGACGCTGAAATACTGGAACCGAGGCCGGATAATCTGTAACAACATCAGGCTTCAGGCCATTTCTGAGGCACTCTTTGCTGATCGCTACTGCTGCCCTAGCATACATGGGGTCACCGACAACAAACAGAACTTTCTGTTCTGTAACTAACTTATTTGGTAACCCCATGGTCGGATCAGATGAACTTCTCGTGTTTCTCACTCCCAATGTCAGATTACATATATAGGCGAGTGCGAAAATAAAAATACTCGCACGTTTGAGCAGTCTTATCAGTCGGTGTGATTCCCTATGGGGGGCATATTTGACGGTTTTTACATTGGGCGAACTTATATCTGGCATATGTCGGTTATAAGGTTGTGTAAACACAAAAATTAGAATTTCGCAACCTTCCTCTGCCATTCTCTCACAAAGACTTGAGAATTTTATTACCGAAAGGTATAAAAATGGTAAATATTTAAGTGTAAGAAAATTTATACCAGAGTATTTCAATTGGTTACTGTTCTCTGCTGAAGCATATAATTGATCAGATAACTGAAATAATTTCTCCCAACTGGATTCCTCATACGAATGAAAGAAATCCTTGAAAATTTCACTCTTAATACCAACAGACTCAAGCCTTTTCTGGACTTGCTCATCAACGCAGAAGACCCTTAGATTATTACCAGTTCGTTTCTTCTCCCTGGAGGCAAGCCTCCCGATCTTGTGTTCAACATCCTTATCATCAAAGAACTTACAGATAAAAACTTTCATAATTACCTAGCCGCTTTCTAGCGGTTAATTTTACTTTGAAGATATTCGTTCGTCTACAAAACTAGGGTTCCTTCTTTCTTATTAGCTAGCGCTTGGTAAGTATAATACCTATCGATCCAATTGGTTGACGTTTTACTTCATAAGGGAAAAACTCCGCCCGTAGTTTTTTCATTTCCATTTCCTTTTCTTTGGTGAATTGTATTTTATCCAAATCGTCGAATGGCTCTAGTAAATTGGCCCTGAATTCCTTAATCAAATCTCTTAAATAGTCAAAGTTGAATGCCCTGAGAGAAATACTCTCATTGGCATAATCTAAGGTCAATACAACTTTTCCTCCTGGTTTGATAACTCTTAAGAACTCCCTAATGGCTATTCTGTCAAGTTTATTTTTGTGCTTGTTAACCAGTATCCCATTCTCTTTTTCTTCTTCAAGGTGCTCTAACACGCTTATGCAGAACACATAATCATACGTATTGTCCTTCGCCGAAAGATTTGTGGCATCATCTACGAAGTAATTGACTTTGAGTTCGAGGATGTCAGCCAATACTGGGGAGAGAATTTTCATTTGTCTATCATCCATATCTACGCTATCAACATTGCTACTTCTTTGAGCTAAATATAAAGCAAATAGCGAATGACCCGAGCCGACATCCAATACTTTCGAATTAGGTGAAATATTGGAATTCAATATTGCCCACGGATATTCCCAAGTTCTTGTCAGCCATAATTGATTGCTTGTCAAGATTAACTCGGAATC
>CAZPQB010000213.1:0-3896 GCA_964588605.1 uncultured Dehalococcoidaceae bacterium
CTTGCCACTATGTTACCAAAAAGCCTCACCTGAGTCGAGTTCGGCAACAGCCCCATAGATAGTCTCTTCGTAGCTACGAAATAGCGTTAATTAGTTGTAGACAATGGCTCACCGAAACGTGAAATTCAAGGTTTCAGTTCTGTAAAAATTAATAAAACTGATATTTGTATAAAAAGGTTCCTTTTTACTACGGAGCACTTAAGCGCGGGTGCCAAGCGTGAAATTTGGCGGACCTTTATCCCACAGATTATTCACATTCTGGCAATCGTTTATTTCCAAGCAGGTCCCATTTCCAGCATGGGCATCAGTATCCAGAACCGCGTTCTCGCCATCCTGGAAAAGGGTGAAACACCGCTGGGAATGCAGATGTACACACATTCTCCTGAGCTTATCGAGATTGTAGGATATACCGGGTTTGATTTTGTGATGATAGACATGGAGCATTCCCGGGTAAATCCCGAGACAATGTTGCACTGCATTCGCGCGGCTGAGGTATCGGGAATAACCCCGATGGTTAGAGTTATTGAAAATAATCCCGGTTACATCCGCTACGCAGTTGAGTCCGGCGCACAGGGAATCTTCGTTCCGCACATAAAAGGCGCCGAAGATGCTAGAAGAGCCATCGAAGCACTCCGATACCCTCCCGAGGGCAAATGCGGAATCTGCCCTGCTATTCGCGCTTCCTATTACTCCCAGGATAATTGGGAAGAGTACATGGCACATTCCAACAGTCAGACCATGTTTATTCCACTCCTTGAAGACGTCGAGGCTATCGAGAATGCGGAGGAAATTTTCGCCCTGCTCAAACCGGGACGCGATGCTGTTGGACTTGGCCTGGCTGATATTTCAAACTCGCTCCTTACCCAGCCGGGAGAAAAGGTTCAATGGCAGCACCCTTATCTTAAAGAAGCGTCGGATAAGGCTATGAGTCTATCTAAAAAGACGGGCATTCCCATAATAGGAATGGCATGGCCTAAAGCCGATGTCGCCAGCGCCAAGGTTGTTATTGCCGGCGGTACAAAGATATTAATATTTTTCCCGGATGCTCATTTCTGGTATGAAATTTGCCGGAATATTATTAAGGAGATTAAAGGATAGGGGCCAAGCTGGATTCCCCAGAGGTAACAAAATACTAGATTGTTGCCAGCTCACTTCCTAGACCATGGTCTTATAGAGGTAGCGTTCATTAAACACTTTGACGGTGTAGCTTGAGAATTGTCCTGTTGTAACCCTCAGCCACCTTACGGAAGTGGAACCCCGAGACAGACATAACAATCGATAAGGGGAGGTGACGCGGACGCTTCAGAAGAGTCGAAATTAGGAGCTTCCAGAAATACCTTCTCCCTCTATTCCAGACACCTAAGAACCATAGGGATTTGATAAAACCAGTGATATGAGAGAACCGCAGCTGCGATATACCCGCCGTCTTTCGTGGTCTATATTCCTTAAGGAAGGCAACGACCCGCTCGTAATAATAGCGCGGTGAGTAGATTGTATCCAGAACATGTTTATAGCCGGTCACGAGCGTTTCGTATTTCATCTTGGGAACGAAGTTGATGGAAAAGTCAGTATTATCGCCGGACATATCCTTCAGCAATCGGTTCTCCTTCTTGAGCCGCTTGTAGAGTTTCGTCCCGTTGGGGGCATTGAGCAATCCGACCATGGCCGTAACGATGCCGGTCTTCTGAATAAAGTTTATCTGTCTCGTGAAGATTGAGATAGGGTCGCTATCAAAGCCGAGGATAAAGCCTCCCTGTACCTCAAAGCCGTGGTTCTGAATTTTTTTCACGTCAGCAGCCAGGTCGCGGTTTCTGTTTTGTAGTTTATTACATTCCACCAGGCTTTCTTCATTCGGAGTCTCAATGCCGATAAAGACCCGGTTAAAACCAGCTTCAGCCATTAGTTCCATCAATTCCTCGTCATCGGCAAGATTAATAGATGCTTCGGTGAAGAACATGAAAGGGTGCTTTCTCTGCTTCGACCATTCGATCATCGCCGACAGGGTCTCGGCTTTTAGTTTCTTTTTGTTACCGATGAAGTTGTCGTCGACGATAAATAAGCTGCCCCGCCAGCCGTGGCGGTATAATGCCTCCAGTTCATCCACCATTTGCTGGCTACCTTTGGTCCTGGGCCTATGGCCGTTAAGCACGATAATATCGCAAAAATCGCAGTCGAAGGGGCAACCCCTGGAATACTGAAGGCTCATCGCCGAGTAATGTTTCATGTTGATAAGCGACCACGCCGGAATAGGAGTCTTGCTTATATCAGGTCTTTCATTGGATGAATAGATGCGCTTCGGGCATCCTTTGGCCAAGTCTGATAAAAAATGTGGGAGGGTGACTTCAGCTTCACCCAGCACGAAGTGGTCTACTACCTCGAACTCTTTATATCCGGTAGTGAAAAGGGGACCGCCGGCTACCACTCTGGTGTTAAGTCTATTACAGCGGGCGATAACTTCTTTTGTCGAATCTTTCTGCACCACCATGGAACTGATGAAGACATAATCGGCCCATTTAATGTCTTCATCGTTGAGCAGGTTTACATTCAAATCCACCAGCCTTTTCTCCCACTCACTGGGGAGCATGGCGGCCACAGTCAGCAGTCCCAGAGGTGGGAAAGAGGCCTTCTTGGATAGGAACTTCAAAGCGTGTCTGAAGCTCCAGAAGGTATCAGGGTATCTTGGATAAACGAGGAGTATTTTCATTTTACTTCTCCATTTTGTTAATGTGATTTATTAATCAGACTCAATGCTCTGACGGTTTTTAGGTAGTCGTCTTTCGTGTCAAAACACACACTGTCTTCGGCATGTCGGGTGTCTCTGGGAAAACAATTAATTCCCGACTTCTTTCTACCGCCCAATGCTTTAGCCCTGGCTTCTTCCACCCAGATTTTTCTCGTTGCTACCCAGAAATAATCCTCGTTTTCTTTATGAACCCAGGCGAAAACACCCATTTCACCTTGAATATCGGATTTGAATTTCTTCAAATTATAGGTACGCTCGTTGGCTTTGGAGTAATGACAGCCGATGTCTCCGGCGAGTTTCTTAATAAAGTCCTCGTCCTGTTCACCGAATTCCATGGTTCTTCTTGGCTGTTTGGCTACCATAGCTGACTCCTTTTAAATGAATCCCGATTGTCTTTAATATGCGCGAGCTGGGTAAATCTCCAGCCCGTGCATATTTCGTTGACGAGAGTAAGTTTATCTGCCAGCTCTTACTTTACGGTAGCAATCGCTGCAATAGACCGGTCTGCCCTGACGGGGTTCGAAGGGTACTGAAGTTTCCTTGCCGCACTCGGCACATACCACCGGGTACATCTGACGGCCTGGTGTGTAGCCATAGCTGCTATTTCCATAGCTGTTTCCACCGTTGCCGTAGCGCTCTGATTTCCGTGCCTGGCGACATTCCGGGCAACGCTTCGGCTCGTTGGTGTAGCCTTTGGACTGGAAAAACTCCTGGTCTTCTGCGCTGAAAGTAAACGTGGTGCCGCAATCGGAACATTCGAGGGTCTTGTCCTGAAAACTCATTGGATGGCCTCCTCTCTTAATAATTTAGTTAGAGCTCGGGCCATCCAATACTTGATGTAAATCTAAGGGGATTTCAAGAAGCCTGTATTAACCTAAACTGGAACTATATGTTAACTATACATCAATAAACATATAGTTGCAAATGGGTAAACTCAGGCCGGGTTTGTAAGCGGTAAAATCCCGTTACCTATATCTGGAAAATAGGCAACATTTTACAATATGACTTAATGTGACATAGCTATATCGGAGGCTTAGGATTAGCTGAATAGTATTTCACCTTTTTGAACTTAGGAGATATTCGAAAGAGACTATATCCGGGACTGTTGCCGAACTCGACTCAGGTGAGGCTTTTTGGTAACATAGTGGCAAGG
>CAZPQB010000214.1:0-1135 GCA_964588605.1 uncultured Dehalococcoidaceae bacterium
TTGACCCCACGAAACCGATTGACATCCCAATAGGTGCAGACAGGGGAGACGTAAAATTCATTTCACCTAATCCGAAAATCAATGAGCTATGGAAGTATATTTCAGACCTTGCCAATGCTATTGCCACAGATTATGACATAGCCCCTGGCTCGTTTACTCTTTCAGGTTCTCCTCGCAGTGGGTTGGAATTGAAACTTGAAAATATAGGACTATACGAACGAGCGCTTGGCACGAAACCGCAGGCATTGCAATTTGAAAAGGAATTATGGGAAATGACAAAGGTCGTATATCTTGCGAACAAGGGAAAACTTGCCATAAAAGATTTGGATATAACAACCACATTCGATGAAATTCGTATTCCAGAAGATCCCGAGAAAGAGCAGAGGGGATGGACTTGGAAATTCAAGCACGGGATAGCAACTCCTATCGATTACATTTTACATAAGAATCCTAATCTTTCAGACGAAGATGCCTTAGAACTATTCCAGAAGAACGTGAAATTCAATAAGAACTTAGGTGAGGACATTATGTCACTGAAAGATATATTTGGAGAACCCAAAGGCGGTCAAAGTGCGGGATAAAATAGTCGGTCATGCCTTGAAAGTCGATAGGGTATTAAGGATAACCAGAAACGAAATCAAGGAAGAGTTTGCTAACAGAATCTATACGAAAAAGGGTTATGCTCTATTTAAGAGCAACAAGAAACGATTCCTTGTTGAACTGCAGAACGAAATGCTCAAGCGAGAACTTAGCAAGCATACAGGAGAGCTTATGACAATTAGCCGAACTTATAAAAACGAGATGGTTAAATGATTGACGCAAAAGTAACAATCAGATTTAATACTGTCAATTTCGACTTGACAAAGCAGTTTGAGCGTGCAGCTGCGACCATCATTGCAGATATGCGCTCGGGTATAGCGAAACGGAGAGATATAACAGGGCATGCATTCCCTGAGCTCGAACCTTCGACAATAAATAGAAAAGGGCACGACCAGCCATTAGTCGATATGAATATTCTACGGAGAGACCATATGCAGAAAACACAGGGCAAGAATCATGTCGTTGTAAAATTCAGAGGCAAAGGTGATCCCCCACGAGATGAAGTCGCTCATAAATTACAGATAAAAGGAGTCAA
>CAZPQB010000214.1:1235-2401 GCA_964588605.1 uncultured Dehalococcoidaceae bacterium
AATAGCAACAAAGAGGATAGCTAATGCCTGACAAAAACTTAACAGCAAAAGAAAAGAAGCTAATGGAAATCCATATCAAGTCAACGAATATTGCTCTTGCAACCAATGTCAAGAAAACAATGCTTACAATAGACGAATGGATAGAACGAATGATAATGGAAGGTATGGCAGACAAAGAAATAGAGAGACGTGTTGAACAGGCTTTTCTAAAAGGGAATGGTCCCTTCGCAACTTTTCGCAATACATTTCTCAGGAGAACAACGGGATTGATGAATCGAATAGAGAGAGTGCCGCGAGATGCAGACAAAGAATTGGAAGAAAAATATACCTGGATTTGTATGCACAGCAATAGCTGTGAGGATTGTTTAGCATTACACGGAGAAACTCACACATGGAGCGAATGGCTTGACATAGGCACACCGGGAAGCGGTCACACGCAATGCCAGGATAACTGTAACTGTGATTTAGTGAAGGAAGGCGAAACCTTGAACAAAGAATTTAAGAACGCTTTGGATTTAGCAGAAGAACGAAGGAAAGAGATTGTTGAGGAAGGCGGAGCGGTGCACGTTGGAGGAGAACGGTAATGCCATACACAGGAGAACACTCTTGCAGATTGATAGACCCAAAGTCCGACAAGCTAAAGGGTGCGGACAGGGTCGCAAGAGTGCAACAAAGGGACGGCAGTAATCACATTGTCTATTTCTGGGGAGCGAAGGGCAAGGCGACCAAAGCGGTCACGCAAGCCAAGCGGTTCCCGACTGATAAGTTTAGTAAGGCGGAGGCTCGCAAGAAATGCACAGAGTTGAAGGGCATCTTGTTTGAGCCTGCAAAATAATCGCCACTAAAGGCGTAAAAATGGAGGTATGGAATGGCAGATGAAGCAAAGACTGAAGCGTCTGACGAGACGAAAAATACGGACACTCAGCAAGCTACCGCTGTAACGGAGCAGTCTGCGGAGACTCAAAAGACCGAACACATGATTCCCAAGACACGACTGGACGAGGAAATCGGAAAACGAAAGAAGCTTGAAGCTCAAATTGAAAAGGCGCAGAAGGAACGGGAAGCGGCAGAGAAGAAGGCATTGGAGGAAAAGGGAGAATTCAAAGCCCTCTACGAAAAAGAGAAAGCAGCAAGAGAAGCACTTGCCAATGATAATCTTCTGCTCA
>CAZPQB010000214.1:2501-3887 GCA_964588605.1 uncultured Dehalococcoidaceae bacterium
GGGGAGCTTGTAAAGCCCCTAATTGCTTCGGGTGGGATGTTTGACATCTCAGGACGACCAGGGAATACCTGCCAGATCCCGGTCATGGCAGCGGCAGGAACGGCAGGAGATACAACGGAGAATTCTGACTACACAACCTATACGGCACTGGACAGCGGCAGCGGTCCCTCAAATGTCACAGCGAAGATCATCAAGCACATCTTTTGTCCGACTGACCTTGCAGAACTCGGCTCACAGGAGAATCTTGGTGTAATGGTCGGGAAGATGCTCGGAGAGGCAATGGACAGGAAGATTGACTATGATCTGACGCAGCTCTTTAGCGGCTTGGATTACACGGTTGCGGGCGCTGGTACTTCTCTTGCACTGGCTCACTTCGACAGTGCGATGCAGCAGCTCAAGGCAGCGTTCGCACCTGGTCCGTACAACGCAGTCCTGTCAACCAAGCAGATTTGGGGAGCAAAGGGAATCAGCGCAATCTTCCCAACATATAACAACTATAGGTCTACAATGGGTTTTCCAGGTACACCGGCAGGAGAACTTGCACAGAACGGATTCACATCACAGGTGCTTGGTTTTAACATTTATTGCGATCCTATCATCACGACTATTGCAGGTGATGATGACCCGGGTGCTTTCATCTCAAGGGAAGCACTGGTCTATGTACACAAGAAAGATTTTGTGTATGAGACAGACAGAGATGGTTCTCTGGGAAACACTGAGCATATCGGATGGGTAGGTATGAAGTGTGCGGAATTTAGAGATACACACGGAGTGTATTGTCTCTCTGACGTATCATAAACTAAAGGGGCGGGTCACGATGGCTCGCCCCACAAAGACAGGAGGACGTAAAATGAGGAAACTCATAGCATTTCTTATGGCAGCACTAATGCTCGCCGCAATCCCAGTCATTGCGCAGCACATAAGCACGATGGGTCAAATCATTGTGCATATAGGCGACGTCACGGGCGATGATGCCTGGATAGCCGGCAAGAATGTTGCAATATATGGTGAAGCCCTTATTACAGATATTGGATTTATTTGTGAGGGCTATGATGGCACGACAGGGGATTATGCAGCGGTGGGTGATTCAACGGTATTTTTCACCCTTCAATTTATCACTTTCGGGGACGATACCGAAACGGTTGCCACTTACGAATCATATCTTGATACACTGACGGCTGCGACTGAGTGGGTTCCGATGACCATCAATGCCGGACACGACACATTAAAAGAAGGCGACATCGGATTTTTTGAGTATCTGGAAACCGATACGACTTCGGGTGTTCTGGCAATTAGGCAAACCATAGCAACTATCAGATATTACACACTCTATTAAGGAGGTATTGTATGGCAAACAAGAAAGAAAAAACAATGGAGGAAATGAAG
>CAZPQB010000215.1:0-3865 GCA_964588605.1 uncultured Dehalococcoidaceae bacterium
AAGACCATGTCCTCACCGGCACCGAGGAGGAAAGAGAGAAGAAGCTGAAGAGGCTCGCCTCCATCGGCAAGCCGATGTCCGATGTCGAGATGAAGGTCATTGACGAAGAAGGCAAGAAACTCGGCCTCAACGAGGTCGGCGAGATTTTAGCCAGGGGCCCCAGGGTGATGAGCGGCTACTGGAAGGACGAGGAAAAGACGAAAAAGACAATCGATAAGGACGGCTGGGTTCATACCGGCGACATCGGTTATGTAGACGAGGACGGCTATTACTTCCTGTCGGGTCGTTCTAGCGACATGATTATCCGGGCGGGTGAAAATATCTCACCGGAAGAGCTGGAAAATGTGATACGTGACCATCCCAAGGTGGAAGATGTCGCCGTTATTGGTGTCCCTGACGAGACCTGGGGCGAAGAGCCGAGGGCCGTAATCATCCCGAAAAAAGGCGAAAAGCCCTCGGAAGAAGAGATCATGGAATATTGCCGGCAGAATCTTGCCAGTTTCAAGAGGCCGAGGTCGGTTATTTTTGTGGATGACCTCCCCCGCAACCCCATGGGCAAGCTCATCAAGCGGGAAATCCGCGAGAAATATGGTAAACCATAGCTAGATTCCTCAGAAAATAAGGCCGGGACGTTTTATCCGTTCCGGCCTTTTTGTTTTGGGTTTTCCCGTGGTATCCACCCCCTCCATATTATCTTTTCCCACCCGGCCGCCCTCGTATCATTAGCTACTTATCCCTTAGTTTTCCCCACTACCCCCAAAATATGGGGGGGGGTGGGACGTAACCTTTATGGTCGTAGCAGCGGGCGACACGCGAGGTGAGGTGGATAACAAACCTCAACCAATGCAAAACGTAACCCTTATTTGCTATACTTAATAAAAAGACGCTGATTTGGAGTCACGATGAAACTGGCCAGGAAAGTACTGGATGGTGATGTTAAAGCCGCCGCAAGGCTTATTAGCCAGATAGAAGATGAATCCCCGGATGCTCTCGAGGAAATGGACAGCATCTATCCCCATACCGGCCGGGCGCATATTGTCGGGGTGACTGGCCCTCCGGGCGCTGGCAAGAGTACCCTGATAGACAGTCTCATTTACTCCTTAAGAAATAAGAGGATGAGCGTTGGCGTTATCGCCATTGACCCCACCAGCGCGCTTACTGGAGGCGCCATATTGGGGGACAGGATCAGGATGCAGTGGCATAGCGGCGACAAAGGTGTGTTTATCCGCAGCCTGGCGACAAGAGGTTGGGCGGGGGGATTGGCCAGGGCTGCTATCGGTACCATTCACGTTATGGATGCCATGGGCAAAGATGTTATCCTGGTAGAGACCGTGGGCTCAGGGCAGATAGAGATAGATATTGTCAGGGCGACGGATACCACTATTGTCGTTCTAACCCCCGGCGCCGGGGATGAAATTCAGATGATGAAGGCCGGTATCCTTGAGGCGGTTGATATTCTCGTCATCAACAAGGTTGATCGAGGTGGGGCTGACCGCCTGAGGACGGACCTGGAAGCTATGCTGATGATGAAAGCCCGTGGAATGGATGAGTGGCCGCCCGCTATCGTCCTGACGGAAGCCATCCATGACAAGGGTACTGAAGAACTGATGCAGGCAATAATGGCCCATAAGGAGTTCCTGGTTTCCAGCGGTGGTATGCAAATACGGCGGAGAGAAAGGGCCAGACTGGAACTCATTGAGGCTACGGAAGGATTGATTAAGGATTTTATTAAAAAGATTGAACAGGACAACTACCTGGAGAGGCTGGTGGATAAACTATTGGAGGGTAAGACCAACCCCCGGCGTGCTGCGCTGGAGATTACCAGGCGTTTGACTATCGGCGTCAGTAAACCGGAGAATAGAGGTAAAGATGGATTTTGAACTGACCGCAGAACAGAAGATGCTGAAGTCCATGCTGCGTGACTTCGCCACCAGGGAACTGGAGCCGGTGGCAGCACGGATAGATAGGACAGCGCAGTTTCCCGCGGAAGAAATTAGGAAGATGGCCGGGTTGGGGCTTTTCGGTCTGACTATTCCGGAAAAGTACGGCGGCAGCGGCAAGGGTATGGTGGATTTATGTATCGCCATTGAGGAGATTGCCCGCGCTTCAGCCGCCATCGACGATTACCTGCGGATAAGCCTATCGCTGGCTATTGTTCCAATTATGATGTACGGAACGGAGGCGCAGAAAAAGAAATATCTTGCACCTCACGCCAGCGGCGCGAAACTGGCGTGTTTCGCGCTGACTGAAGCCGATGCCGGCAGCGACCCTGCCGGTATAAAGACCACGGCTGCCCGAAAAAAGGGCGGGTATGTGATTAGCGGTAACAAGCTTTTTATCAGTATCGGCGAACAGGCCGGGATAGTCGTGGTATTCGCCACTGTTGACAGGTCTCTACAGCGCCACGGTATAACTGCCTTCGTTATGGACAAGGATACCCCCGGGCTTTCCGTAGGCAAACATGAAGATAAAATGGGCTTGCTTGGTTTTTCCACTACCGAGCTTATCTTCGATAACTGCTTCGTCCCTGAAAAAAACCGACTTGGTGAGGAGGGGCAGGGATTCAGGATTGCGCTGGACGCTCTTGACGTGAGCCGGGTCACCGTAGGCGCCGAAGCCGTCGGTATCTCTCAGGCGGCTTTTGAGACGGCACTGAGCTATGCCCGGGAACGCCAGCAGTTCGGTCAGCCCATTATAGATTTTCAGGCGATTCAATGGATGCTGGCAGATATGGCCACGCAGATTGATGCCGCCCGCCTGCTGACCTACCGGGCAGCTTTCCTCAGCGACCAGGGGCGGCCTTTCATCAAGGAAGCGGCCATGGCCAAGGTCTATGCTTCTGAGGTTTCCGGCTTCGTTACCAGCAAGGCGTTGCAGATCCACGGTGGTTATGGTTATACCAAGGATTATCCCCTGGAGCGCTATTTCCGCGATGCCAAGATTACCGAGATTTATGAGGGCACTTCGGAGATGATGCGGATGACCATCGCCCGTAGCCTGATGCGTGAGGTGCAATCTTAGGTCAGCAGGGCGGTTTTAAGTCATTCTATCAATGAAGATTATGCCCTATGCTTTTCCAGATAATCGGAGAACTCCGCTATTATTGTCACGCAAGACTGAAGAGAGGCCGGGCGCCTTCGCCGGCCGAATATTTATCGCCGGAGAACACCTTATGTGCCATCTTCACTTTCCTGCCGATAAGCTCCATGGTAGCCTGGGCTGGTTCAATATCATCCAGATTACCCATTATCCACGGGCCGTCGTCCAGTTCTACCAGCACGATGGTATAGGGAACCTCGTCCTCGCGTCCTTCCGAGGCGACATTGACCACGGTGAAGGTCCTGATTTTGCCAGTGCCCTTCAGCTCCACAATCTCCAAATCCGGACTGGCGCATTGCCGGCAGACTATCTTGGGGGGCACCGTAATGGCGCCGCAGGCCTGGCACTTTAGTCCCAGAAGCCTGTTTTGCTTGAGGGCTTCATTATAGTCTTTAAATAACAGCTTATGTTCCATCATCAGCCTCCGTCTGACTGTATCGCAACGTGTCTTACCATCCCCGTTGCAGTATCATATTAACCAGTGTGCCGCCGTCACCCCCCAGAGTATCCGTTAAACCTGTTCGAGCGCCTTCTACCTGACGCTCCGATTCTACCTCTTGCCTCATTTGCTTGACTATCTCATACACCTGGCTGGCCCCGGTAGCGCCGATGGGGTGCCCCTTGGCTTTCAGTCCGCCGGAGGGATTGATGGCTACCTGTCCACCGATATCGGCTTCACCTCTCTCCCAGGCTTCACCCGCCTTGCCGAACTCGAAGAAGCCGAGGCTTTCGGCGGCAATCAGGCTGGCGATGCTGAAGCAGTCGT
>CAZPQB010000216.1:0-3846 GCA_964588605.1 uncultured Dehalococcoidaceae bacterium
ATACTGGAACCACATGCTCAAGAAAAACAACGCCTTGGGGAAGCGCTTCGACAGACCTTACGGGGTCGAATCAGGTTCAACTGAATCAGTCTAGGATAAACAAGACCCCAGCCAGCAAGGTATGAGATAGCGGGAAATCCACCCGGTCCATCTGGTCACGAAATTCAAAAACCACACCAATACCCTTGACTTTTTCCATAATATAGTTTAAAATATATATTATTGAGTATATATACTAATAACATAACCTGTTTTCAGGAGGGACAAAAATGCGAAATGATATTCCCGGAAGAGTTGCCGTAGACCTGCTGTCCTTACCGCCCCTTATCTTCAGAATAATACGCAGGAAGCTGATTATGACCACCCTCGCCGATATTGATGTGGACATTAAATTTCCGCATTTTGAGATTATGACGGTACTGAAAGAAGAAGGCACGCTACATGTCGCTAAAATCGGCGAAAAACTGCAAATTGCCAAGGCACAAATGACCCACCTTATAGATAAGCTGGTCGATTTAAATATGGTGGAAAGGAACATCGATACAGCCGACCGGCGAACGATTAATATAGCTCTGACTGACAAGGGAAGAACCTTTCTGGAAATAAATGAAAATAACATAGTGAACGCCGTACGGGAATATATATCCTGCCTCGAAGACGATGAACTGGAAGCCCTGTCGAACTCGTTGAGAGTCCTGCGAGACACATTACTAAAGCTTCAGTAATCACATTCAAGCTCTCGTTCCAGTATAAAGGTACAAGGATTAATGACTGACTCCATGCAAGATAGAAATCACAACGTTCTTAACACCGACCGCATCGGGTGGCTGCTACTTAAACTGGCGACGCCGGCGTTTTTCGCCATGTTTGTTCAGACCCTGTACAACGTCATAAACACGATTTTTGTCGGTCACTATGTAGGCCCCCTCGGCATTGCCGGACTATCCATTGTATTCCCACTGCAAATGCTTATCATGGGCCTCGGGATGATGGTGGGAGTAGGTGGAGCATCATTGATTTCAAGGTTACTGGGAACCGGCGACGTCGCCGGAGCGGAACGTACGGTAGGTAACAGCTTCAGCGTCAGCATCGTACTGTCAATACTGGCGGTTATCATTATCTTACCTTTTGTCGACTTCTGGCTCAGACTTATCGGTGCCTCCGATGCCGTCCTCCCCTATGCCCGGGACTACCTGATAATTATTACCATAGGCGCCTTTTCCGGCATCTTCACCATGGCGCTGCTCGGTCTGGCACGAGCCGAGGGGAACGCCCGCGTCGGCATGGTTGCCATGATACTGGGAGCCGCATTAAGCATCATACTCTGTGCCGTGTTCATAATACCGATGAAAATGGGGGTGCTGGGGGCGGCTCTGGCCACGGTAATATCGCAGATTGTTTCCATGCTATATCTCCTGAGCTACTATCTAACCAAAAGCAGCTACCTGAAAATCCATACCAGTAATTTGGCTCCGGACTTAAAAATACTCAAATCCATGTTCTCTATCGGTATTGCTGCGTTCGTGCAGACAGTAGCCGGCAGTATCTCCGCAATGGTACTGATTAATATGGTTGTCGCCTACGGAGGAGATTATGCCCTTTCCGCTTTCGGCATTGTCCAGCGACTGTTGATGTTCGCTATTATGCCGGGCATTGTTATCGGGCAGGGCGCTCAGCCGATACTCGGCTTCAACTACGCAGCCAGGCGCTATAACCTCGCCCTGAAAGCATTAATGCTGGCGGCTATCTCCGCCACGTTATTGAGCACACTGGTATTTATGGTACTCTATTTTATTCCGGAACCGCTCATCAAGATTTTCAGTAACGACCCGCAGCTTGTGGACATGGGCGCCTACGCCGCCAAACGCATGTTTCTGGCCCTGCCTTTAGTGGGCATGGTCATGGTAGCTTCACAGGTATTCCAGGCAATAGGCAAGGCCGTACAGGCTTTTATTACCGCCGTCGTCAGGCCAATTGTCTTCCTAATCCCGCTGGTACTGACGATGTCCCATTACTGGCAACTGGACGGGGTGTGGCTCTCATTCCCAAGCGCCGATATGCTGACCTTTGTACTGGTTATTATATTGCTTATACCCATTATCCGCGGATTTAAAAAAGCCGCCGCAGCCGAAAAACAGGAAAACCCCGGCTCCATCCCTACCAATCAGTCGCTGAATCCAGTGGAAAGCAGCCGGATAATTAAATAACTACCAAGGAGCCTTTTTAACAGGACCGTGCATAATAGAAATGCGAGTGTACTGGACGATGACCGAATCGGTGGGTTGCTGGTAAAACTGACCATCC
This sequence comes from uncultured Dehalococcoidaceae bacterium, assembly GCA_964588605.1. Lineage (GTDB taxonomy): Bacteria > Chloroflexota > Dehalococcoidia > Dehalococcoidales > RBG-16-60-22 > CAZLEY01. Next base: position 2,305 of record CAZPQB010000216.1, read on the forward strand.
CGGCCTTTCTCGGCATGTTCGTGATAACACTGTACAATGTTGTCGATACCATCTTCATCGGTCACTACGTCGGGCCTCTCGGCATTGCCGGACTTTCCATAGTTTTTCCCATCCAGATGCTGTCCATGGGAATCGGGCAGATGATGGGGATGGGAGGCGCATCACTCATCTCAAGGCTAATCGGGGCCGATAATATCCCCAGAGCGGAACACGCCCTGGGTAATGCCTTTAGCGGCACCATCTTGCTGTCCGCCGTGGTAATGATAGTGGGGCTGTCCAATCCGGACTTCTGGCTCAGGCTTATGGGGGCTTCGGACACCATCCTCCCCTATGCCCATGACTACATGGTTATCATCCTCTATGGGATGTTTTTTCAGACCTTTGCCATGTCCATGAATATGCTGATAAGAGCTGAGGGAAATGCCCGCGTCCCGATGATAGGGATGATTATTGGCGCCGGGATAAACATAGTCCTCGATGCCATCTTCATCATACCACTGGGAATGGGAGTGCAGGGGGCGGCCCTGGCTACGGTCATAGCCCAGTTTATCTCTACCATCTACTTCCTGAGCTATCATCTTACCGGGAAGAGCTTCCTCAGACTGCATGCTACGAATCTGATTATTCAGTGGCAGATAATGAAAGATATCCTTGCCATCGGAATTTCGGCGCTTGCCATGACCGTGGCGGGGAGCGTAGCTTCTATTTTCGTCAACAGGCTGCTCGTTGCCTACGGCGGGGACCTTGCCATCTCCGCATTCGGTATTCTTCACCGCATCATGATGTTTGCCCTGATGCCGGGGATGGTCATCGGGCAGGGCCTGCAGCCGATACTCGGTTTCAATTACGGCGCCAGGCGCTTTGACAGGGCTCTAAGGGTAATCAAGCTTGCGGCTACTTATGCGACGGCCATAAGTACTCTGGCCTTTTTTATCCTCTATTTCTACCCGGAGCCATTCATCCGCGTCTTCAGTAATGATGTTGGGCTTATCGAGGTGGGGGTATATGCTGCCAAGCGTGTCTTCGCCGTGATGCCCGTTATCGGCTTGATGATGGTCGGGCAGATCGTCTTCCAGTCAATCGGCAAGGTAAAACAGGCAATTGTTAGCTCACTGGGGAGAACAGCCCTGTTCCTGCTTCCCACGGTGCTTATATTACCGCATTTCTGGGGGATAGACGGCGTCTGGCTGGCGTTCCCGTTTACCGACGTGCTCACCTTACTGCTGACCTTGTGGCTGGCCATACCCATTTTGCTCGAGTTCAGCCGAAAGAGCAGGTTAACGACTCCGGAACAAGAGAAGTTTAACCTGCCTCCTCCGCCTGTCAGGCTGGGTTAATGGGTGGTACTTTTTTGCACACACCGGCAGTACTATGTAATGACGGGGAAGAAGGAGGAGGTAATTCCGCTGTCCTCACCTACCCAATATGGCTAGAGCAGTCCCCTGAGCCTGGGGTCCAGGGCGTCTCTCAGACCATCGCCCACCATATTGAAGGCGAAGACGACCAGCATGATGGCGATACACGGCGCGAAGGAAAGTACCG
>CAZPQB010000217.1:0-3842 GCA_964588605.1 uncultured Dehalococcoidaceae bacterium
GCTCCGCCGCCGGCCTGCACTTCCTGGCGTCCCGGCAGAGCGCCTTCATCATGGAGTACTGCGTGGAAGAGACACCGATACGCTGGGACCTGACCAGACAGAAGATGCCGGTGGTGAACGTATATGTTGAGGTGCCGGAGGGGCCCGGGCTGGGCGTTGACCTGAACGAGGAGGCCATTGAGCGGTATAGAGCGGGGTGAGCGACAGGCAAAGTTTAGCTACAATTCAATACTGGAAACAGATATGAAAAAATTACAGGTTAACGGTAAAAGACTGTGGCATAACATCATGGAGACCGCCAGGTTTGGCGGTACCGAAAAAGGCGGCGTCTGCCGCCTGACGCTATCTGATGCTGACCGCCAGGCGCGCGACTGGCTGGTCCGGGAATGCGAATCCATAGACTGCGCCGTCAGCATTGACGAGATGGGCAACATCTTCGCCCGGCGTCCCGGGAAGGTGAATACACTGCCGCCGATTGCCATCGGCAGCCACCTTGACACGCAGCCCTCCGGGGGCAAGTTTGACGGTATTGTCGGCGTTCTCTCCAGCCTCGAGGTGCTGCGCACGCTGAGCGAAGCCGGATACACCACCAGCACCCCTCTGGAACTGGTCAACTGGACCAACGAGGAAGGTTCCCGTTTCACACCGCCGATGCTGGCCTCCGGCGTTTTTGCCGGCGTGTTCGAGCGTGACTTTGCCTATGCCGTGGCCGACCGCGACAACAAGAAATTCCTGGCGGAGCTGGAGCGCATCGGGTACCGCGGCCAGCGGAAATGCGGCGACCATAAACTGGGGGCCTACTTTGAACTCCATATTGAGCAGGGCCCCGCCCTGGAGGCGGAGAATAAGCTAATCGGTGTGGTCACCGGCATGCAGGGGCAGAAATGGTATGAGGTTACCCTGACCGGGCAGGAAGCCCATGCCGGCAGCACACCCATGCCCCTGCGCCACGACGCCATGGTGGCCTGTGCCCGAATGGTCGAGACAATACACAAAATTGCCCTGAATCATGCTCCCCTCGCTGTGGCGACGGTCGGCCTGGTGGTGGTCAGGCCAAACTCAAGGAATGTTATCCCGGGGTCGGTATTCTTTACCGTGGACCTCCGCCACCCGGATGATAAAGAGCTACTCCAGATGGACCGGGAACTCAGGGAAAGGGTCGATGCCATTGCCAAAGACACCGCGGTAGCCGCCAGGCTGGACAACATCTGGAACGTTGACTCAATGGAGTTCGACCGGGAATGCATCAATCAGGTGCGCAATGCCGCCGATAAGCTGGGCTACAGCCACCGCGATATTATCTCCGGAGCCGGTCATGATGCCGTCTACATCGCCAGAGTGGCCCCAACAAGCATGATATTCATACCCTGCGAAAACGGCATCAGCCACAATGAACTGGAGAACACGAAACCGGAATATGTGGCTGCGGGCGCCAATGTCCTGCTGCACACCGTCATGGCCTATGATGAAGCCAGAAATGAGGCGAATACCGGCTTTTTTACATGATACAAAGAAAGGGTTTAACCAGACAAAACGTTATCTACTACAATCAGCAAGTATTCGTTTAAATAGGCAGGATTCCCTTGCCCTGTTTAGTGGTTTATTTGACATACTCGATTGCTTTACCTATAATAAATTACGATACTTTAATGCCTACGACCACCTCAGCCTTCTAAGGTGATGAGGCTACCAAAATCGGTAAGATTTCGATTCCATATACATAACGCTAGGACCTGAAATAGTGAGCAAGTTGAGCGTGGTTACAGCACCTGCCGTATCTGGCAGAACGTTGCTCTTATCTTTCCGTGGCTGGTGGGGCCATTCTAAGCAGTTTAGTGACTCATGATTATTAGTTCAGCAATATGAGGTTGAGAAAATGACAAAAACAGAACCGTCCCTTAAATTTCCTAACTCTCCAAAATCCTTCCTGGAAAGGGGCTGGGTCATTGCCAACCATATCTTGGTCTCCTTCCATGTGGCTTTTATCTCAAGCTTATTATCTTTACCTCCTTTACCTCCCGAGAGTAGAGGTGAAATCCTCAAGTTCATCTTCTTTTCGCCAGAGGCGCTGATTTCCCTGGCATTTTTATGGTTCGTTGGTCATTCCGCCATTGCCATTCATGAGATGGGCCATTACCTCGAGGCAGTAAGAGTGAATGCCTTGAATGCAAAATTGCTTACTCAGGCCAAGAAAAATATGGCTCAGCCTCTGGCAAAGAGAATGCTCTGGTATTTGAAGATGTATGCCCTGATTCCTACCGGCAAGTTCCCCGGCGTGGTCAGGAGCGGCCTGAACTATTACCCGGATGCGCCGTTTAACCTTGCGGTGGCCGCCAGTGGCCCCCGGGCAAGCAGGAATCTGGCCACCATATTCCTCCCCCTGGCAGTCATCCTGCTGAGCGTGGGTCTGCTAGGCGGGCTACCCCCCGTGGTCTACATCGGCCGAGTATGTCTGGGCCTGGCTCTAGTCGGCCTGCTGGACTTCTACATCGCTGACCCGGGGAAATACAAAGAATTCAGAAATAGAGAGAAAAGGGCCAGGGAAAAAGCCCGGGCCGTGGAAAAAGTCTCCGGCTGGTACACTGCCTCCCAAAAGGTAAAAGAGAGGATGCTCACCGAAAGGACCCAATGGGCGGAGCACCCCAGCCTGGGTAAGGTAACTCTGGCCTGGCAGTTCCGCAACTGTGGCATGGGCGGCCGGCACACTGAGAAGGAGTATCCGGAATCCAATATCAGTATGCAGGAAGCCATGTTCGTCATCTTAGAGGCAGAGGACTGGCAGGAAGCCCAGGAGATGACCGTGAGGCTGCAGGACCGTCTCAAGGAAATCATTGAAAAAGAAGAAGGCTCCCGGGTGATGGGCATAGGCCTGGAAGGAGGCCTGGCCCCTTATGTCGAGAAAGCCCAGTATCCCTTACCCGAGGTAAGGTTATGGGCGATGATGAAACAGACCATCGAGGAATGCGGTTATCACGCTGGAAAACAGGTAGCCATCGGGTTAGACCCGGCCATGAGTGAACTGGAGACGGCCTACCGTGAAGAATACGATATGCCGGGGTCGGTGGGCATGTATCTGTTCTGGAGAGATGAGGCCAAAATCAGCCTGGACAGGGACGGGGTATTAGCTGTATATAAAGACGCTGTTCAGAAGTACGAAATACCCATCATCTCAATTGAAGACGGCTTTGCCGAAGATGACCCTCAGGGATGGAAAATGCTCCTCAAGGAATTGGGAGATAGGGTCTTCGTCATCGGTGATGATTTGATAACCACCAATGACCGCACCATTGAGATGGCTTCTCAAGAAGGCTTAATTAACACCTCCCTGATTAAGGCGAATCAGATTGGTACTTTATATGAGACCATCCTGGCCATGCTGGTAGCTTTAGGGAAAGGACAAGAGTTAGTCATCTCCCATCGTTCCAAATCTCCCAATGATGATATGGAAACCCAGATTGCCCTGGCCGTGAATGCCCTGGGCATAAAAGCCGGCGGGGGAGCGAACACCGAAAGACTATTCAAGTATCAGAGCGGCATCGTCTTAATGCGGAAATTAGAAGAGGGGCTCAGCCCCATCAGTCTCAAATCAGGAGAAGAGGCCCTTATCCGCAAATTCACCTCTTATGAAGAGTCCACCAATGCCGGTGTACCTACTGTGGGTGTAGAGATAGAGGTACATGTTCCCTCTGTGGGAGTAATCTTAAGGTTCAAAGGGGCTACTCCTTTAGGCACCTCAGCCGGCACAGGGGAGGCCATTCATCTGGTTGACTCCCTAATTGAATATGCCGACCACCGAGAACTTATCGATAAGCACCCGAATTTATTCCAAAAAACAGAGGCAG
>CAZPQB010000218.1:0-3839 GCA_964588605.1 uncultured Dehalococcoidaceae bacterium
CTATCGTATCGGGGTCGACGGCATAGCCGTGGTTCTGGGCGGTGATGTGGATGCGGCCCGTCGCAAGCTCACGCACCGGGTGGTTGCCCCCGCGGTGCCCGAACTTCAGCTTGAAGTTCCTGCCTCCGAAAGCCCGGGCGATGAGCTGGTTGCCCAGGCAGATGCCCATTATAGGCCTCTTCCCGACCAATGCCTTCACCGTACCCACGATGTCATCCAGGAGGTCGGGGTCGCCGGGGCCCGGCGAAAGCAGGATGCCGTCCGGCTTCAAATTCAGGATATCCTCTGCCGGCGTGTCGCAGGGAACGACGGTAGCGTGGCAGCCTTCTTTAGCCAGCAGGCGCAGGATATTATATTTAAGGCCGCAGTCCACTGCGACGACATAATACGAGGCGTCGCCGTCTTCCTTCCATTCATACGGCTTGCTGGTACTGACCGTGCTAACGAAATCTATTTCACCATAGTTGGGCTGTTTCTTTATCTCTTCCAGGGCTTCCGCAGGCGTTTTCGACGAGGTTATCATGCCCATCATAACTCCCGCCGAGCGCAGTCGGCGGGTAATGGCGCGTGTATCCACGCCGTAGATGCCGGGTATGCTGCTCTCCGCTAGGTATTCGTGGAGGGTCTTGTTGTTGAGGTAGTGATTGGGCTGGTCGCACTCCTCCCTGACGACAAAGCCCCTTACCTGGATTCTGTTCGATTCCGCGTCGTGTCCGTTGGTGCCATAGTTGCCGATGAGGGGATAGGTGGGCACGACAATCTGCCCGGCATAAGACGGGTCGGTAAGCATCTCCTGGTAGCCGGCCATACTGGTGTTGAAGACAGCCTCGCCGAAAGCATCAGCCTCCGCCCCGAAGGAAAACCCTTCGTACACCGAGCCATCTTCCAGGACAAGAATCGCCATTTTAGCCATGGTATTATCTCGTTTCTATTTTTATAGAATCATCCATATAGACAGGTTTACCACCGGAAAAGGTCGCCATGACCTTGCCTTTTAGCGTCGCACCAGCCAGTGGGGTATTTTTACCCTTGGAGGCGAACTTATCCGTATCGACCGTCCATTCCAGGTCAGGGTCAAAGATGGTGATATCGGCAGGCGCCCCAACTTCCAGGGTGCCCAGCGTCTCGTAGTTAAGGATTTTGGCGGGCCCGGAGGTGAGCCTGGCGATAAGTGTTTGCAGGCTTATCTCGTCGGCATGTACTAGACCCATCAGACTACCTAGGGCTGTCTCAAAACCGCTGATGCCGAAGGCGGCCTGCGTAAATTCACAGTCCTTGTCGGTGGTGGTGTGGGGGGCGTGGTCGGTCGCGATGATATCAATTGCGCCCTCATTCAGCCCCTGAATCAGGGCTTGGACATCCTGCCTGGTTCTCAGGGGTGGGTTTACCTTGGCGTAGGTGTTATAGCCAAGCGCCGCTTCCGCTGTCAGGGTGAGGTGGTGGGGGGTAACCTCGGCGGTGACGTGGATGCCCTGCTCCTTGGCACGGCGGATGAGTTCCAGCGAGCCCTTGGTGCTGACATGTGCAATGTGTACATGGCCGCCGGTCTGGCGGGCGAGAGCCAGGTCGCGTATTACTATGGTTTCCTCGGCGGCAACAGGTATACCGCGAAGCCCCAGTTCCAGGGACACGATGCCTTCGTTTATCTGGCCGCCTTCACTTAAAGATTTATTCTCGCAGTGGTCGATTATCGGAAGGCCGAAAGCACGGCTGTATTCCAGGGCCTGGCGCATGATTATCGGGCTTCTGACCGGCTCACCATCATCGCTATAGGCAATCACGCCGGCTACCTCCAGCTCGCCCATATCAACCAGTTCATCCCCCTGTGTTCCTCTGGATACCTTCCCTATCGGCAGCACCCGGACGGCACCTTCTTTCGCCGCGGTTGCTTTTACATAACTAACAGTTGCCTCATTGTCCAGAGGCGGGTTGGTATTGGGCATACAGCATACAGTGGTAAAACCGCCCCGGGCCGCCGCCTGTGTCCCCGTAGCTATCGTCTCCTTCTCCTCAAAGCCGGGCTGCCGGAGGTGGCAGTGGAGGTCGATAAAGCCGGGGCAAACGATAAGTCCTTCGACCTTGATAGTAGCATAATCTGGTTCGGGTGGTGTATCATCCCCCAGCCAGTAAATCTTACCTTCGGTGATAAGCACACTACCGGCATTATTAATTCCCTGGCCGGGGTCAATGATATGTCCACCCTGAATTAGCAAAGACTCCGTCATTTCTTCAGCGATGACCTCCCGTGTAGTGACTGGGTTTAAAGCCGTGGGCCTGTGCTTCTTCTTCCGTATTGAATACAATCAGGTTCTCTGGCCGGATGGTTCTGGCCCAGTGGCTATCAGCGCTGTGGTATTTCTTGGTATCCAGTTTACCTTCATGCCAGTCGGCGCTGGCAATATATTTAGGTTCGAACCCGTGTTCGCAGTATGCGCACCTGAATGTCAGAGGCTCAGTGCTCACTATTTTGAACTCGGATTTTAGATACTTTGTTTCAGTCTCCTGGATTGATACGCATCTTGCATTTGGGCACCTTAAGCCAGAAGCTCGTTTATAGACCGGGTATTCCATTGGGGGTGGAGAATCTTCGTCAGGAATAGTAATTTCCCTGGCACCTAATACAAGTGATAGTAGGGCCATCCTGACCGGTACCCCGCGGGCAGCCTGTTTGAAGTACATGCTCCTCTTATCGGCATCGACTTCATAAGCTAGTTCATCAACCCTGGGTAGTGGATGCATGACCAGAGTCTCCCGGAATGCCTTATCCTTAAGTAATTTTTTATCGACCACAGGGTACTTTTTCTTCAGGTTCTGTCCTTCTCCCGTGGTGGTAAACCTCTCCTTTTGCGGTCTTGTAACATAGAGAGCATCAACCCCGCGCTTCAACTCGACCTGAAGGCTGATATCCGGCATCATTGCCAGTTGATGTGGACTGCTCGGCGTTGTATAAATGGCATCCATGGGGAATAGATTATCAATATTTTTTTGGTCTGAATCCGCGAACCTTTCAATCTCGCCGCCATATTCTGTAATGAGTTTGTTAATTACGTGCTCGGGTACTTCTAGTCCCGGACTTGGATAAAAGAGGATATCAGCGCCGAACTTAGCCAGGGCAAAAATCAGTGAGTGCGTGGTCCGCCCGTATTTTAAATCGCCCCACAGGGCAATCTTAAGTCCTTTAATGGTATGTCTTTCTTTCTGGAGGGTATAAAGGTCACATAACGTCTGTGTTGGATGTTGATGGCCGCCGTCACCGGCATTGATAACTGGGATGCTGGCGTAATCAGCCACCACCTTGGCAGCTCCTTCCCACGGATGGCGGATAACAATGATATCGGCGTAGCTGCCGACCACTCTTGCCATATCGGCGATGCTTTCCCCTTTGGCCAGTGAAGTGGCGCCAACGTCTGAGGCAGTAATAACACTGCCACCAAGTCGGTGCATAGCGGCTTCAAACGATAGCCTAGTCCTGGTGCTCGGTTCGAAGAAAAGGCTGGCCATAATTTTACCGTGGCACAGGCCGTTCTGTTCTGTCATGGATGCCGACATTTCATCAGCCAGGGTAAAGAGTGCCAGTATTTCGCCGTTGGAGAGGTCATCTATGGTTACTAAGCTTCTATTTGCTAGACTCATGGCAACTCCTCCGTCCTTTTATTGAAGGATTCAAGCTTTTCCGGTTGTCCTGTTGTGAATTTACTATTGGGTGGACTTATGATGGCTACCTCATCTATGCCGTCGGTTTCTACCAGGTGGACCTTAATATCTTCATGGCGTGCGCTGGGTATATTCTTGCCGACATAGTCTGCCCGAATCGGCATCTCGCGGTGACCGCGGTCGAT
>CAZPQB010000219.1:0-3830 GCA_964588605.1 uncultured Dehalococcoidaceae bacterium
CAGCCCATCGGGATAAAGCAGTTGAGAATCCAGGCCAGCTCGCTGTGGGCGCTGATATGCGACTGCACGAAGATGATAGAACGTTCGGGGTCTATGCCCGCGGCCATGAGCAGACCGGAGACCTCGCGGATTTTAGCGTTAAGCACCTTCGGGTCCTGCGGCACGGTGATGGCATGCAGGTCCACGATGCAGAAGACATTATCGTAGTTTTCCTGCATGGACACCCAGTATTTTATTGCCCCCAGGTAATTGCCGATATGTATGTTACCCGTCGGCTGGATGCCGGAAAAGACGCGTTTCTTCATTCAGGCCTCTTTCTCCTTCAAACATACGTATATACTATAGCATACTATTGCCTTATTTCCCGGCCGAGCAGGTCGAACCAGGCTGTTTTCGATACCGAAGGGTGCCACTTCTCCCAGATGGTAAAGGTGTAAACCGGGCCGTACGACAGGTCATGATGAAGCCCGATTTCGCTTGGGTGCAGGGAAACGCTCCACTTGCCGTCCTTTACTTCGATATCTGAATCGGACGGCCACCATGCCACAGGGCTAACTTCTTCGTAAAGCTGAGCATTCAGCAGTGTTCCGTCCGGGAGCTGTGTCCGTCCCGAAAAAGCAATGTTACCACACAGGTCAGTCGAGACCATACTCAGGGTAATTATCTCATCTATATATTCGCTGTATTCAGAAGAAATTGTCATTGGCGGGCCTATGGTATCGAAGCCTGTCCCGCCTATTATTGACGGGTCGTCTTTCACCCAGATTTTTAGAAAGTAATAGGAGCACGGCGCTACATCCTCGGGCGCTCCGTTTTCCCCCAGCGTCACTTTAATCTGCCATTTCCGGTTCTGGACAGGGAACTCGCGGTCGGCGGGCCACCACGTGAGAAGGATATCATTTTCATAAAGCTGTGACCGTAGAATCGTACCATCGGGAAGCTTAGAAGTACCGGAAAATATAATCGAACCACCGCCGGCGCGAATGGAGGTGCCATGAATCAGGCCGCTAAATTTGATAGCAGAGATATCGATTCTTTCTAGGGTGTCAGGCGGGGGTTTTTCAACTTCGACCGCAGGTGTGTTATCTATAGCGGCACCGGTGACATAGCCGCAGCCGACGAACAGGCAAGTTGCCGCTAATAGCATGATGGAAATAGCGATGAAAAACTTATTCATCCGTTGGTCACATTCTTTCGGGGGCGGTCATGCCCATCAGATTAAGCGTCCTGCCCAGAACGAGCTTGGCCGCCTTTACAAGCTGGAGGCGCGCCTCGGTCAGTGCTTTGTCGTCAGAGACGACCCGGCACTGCTTGTAGAAGCTGTGAAAAACGGTGGCCAGGTCCTGGGCATAATAGGTCAGGTGGTGGGGTTCCAGAGTTCTGGCGATCGTCTCCACTATTTCGGGAAGAAGCAGCATCTTGCGTATCAGGGTAAGTTCGGGCTCGGTGTTCAGGAGGGATACGTCACCATCACTACCGTCAACTCCTCTTTCCCGGGCGACACGCAGGATACTGGCGATGCGGGCATGGGCATACTGGACGTAATAAACGGGATTATCAGCGGACTGTTTTTTGGCCAGTTCCATGTCAAAGTCCATCTGGCTGTCAGCGGTGCGGGACAGAAAGAAAAACCGGCAGGCGTCAACGCCTACCTCCTCGACAAGTTCGCGCAGAGTAATGATATCCCCGCTGCGTTTGGAGACGCGCACCAGCTCGCCGCCACGGCGCAATGTGACCATCTGTGATATTATTACTGTGAGCCGTTCCGGGTCTATTCCCAGGGCCCCGATAACAGCCTTCATCCGGGAGACATGGCCCATGTGGTCGGCTCCCCAGATGTCGATGACGCTATCGAAGTTACGCTCCAGGAATTTGTTATAATGATAGGCGATATCGGTGGCGAAGTAGGTGGGCGTGCCGTCGGTGCGGACAACCACGTTGTCCTTGTCCTCGCCCAGGGCGGTGGATACGAACCAGGTAGCGCCTTCCTTTTCGGCAATATAGCCGCTTTTCTTCAGTATCGATAGCGCCGTCTGGTAGTGTTCGTTTTCATAGAGACTCCGCTCGCTGAACCAGACGTCAAAGGTTACTCCCAGCATCTCAAGGTCGGCCTTTATCTGATTTATCATCTTCTCCAGGCCGATTTGCCCCAGTTTTGAAGTTAATTCGGCCTCTTTCAGTTTACTGAGGGTATCGCCTTTCTCGGCGATAATCTCCCGGGCCATATCCACCAGATAGTTACCCAGATAGCCGTCTGCGGGCATCTCGGCATCGATTCCCATGCCCTGCTGGTAACGTATATAGAGTGAGCGGCGAAAGGAGTCTATCTGGTTGCCGGCGTCGTTGATATAGTACTCGCTTTCCACGTTGTAGTCGGCGGAGCTGAGGATATTGGCCAGGGTGCTGCCCAGGATTGCCCCGCGGCCGTGCCCCACGTGAAGCGGCCCGGTGGGATTGACGCTGACATACTCTATCTGTACCCGGCGTCCCTCACCGAGCTCAATATTGCCGTAGGCATCACCGCTCTCCAGTATTGAATCCACCTGCTGGCTCAGCCAGGTATCCTTGAGGGTGAAGTTGATGAATCCCGGCGGGGCGACGGTAATGCTGTCAATTTCAGCCGACGGCTTGATAAAGCCGGCTATCTCGGTGGCTATGGACAGCGGACTGTCTCCAGCCGCCCGTGCCAGTTTCAGGCAGATACTTGAAGCGTAGTCGCCGTGCTCCGGATTCTGGGGTCGCTCGATGACTATCTCCGGCAGGGTGAGTTCGGGGAGCTTGCCTTCTTTTTGCGCCTCAATGACGGCGTTTTTAATCAGTTCCGCGATGGTCTCTTTGAGCGTCAATGTTCCGGTTCCATTCCTGAAAGGTAGATTTACAGAGAGATTATAACATAATATGAGGGGGGAGGGTAAACTGGATGCCGGAATCGACCAAGGTGTGCCGGCTCTGTTTTATTTCTCGTGGATGAAGATATCCTCTATGCTTACCTGGAATAATGAGGCAATTCTAAAGGATAGTTCCAGAGAAGGATTGTACTTGCCTCTTTCAATAGAGACGATGGTTTGTCTGGTAACACCGAGCTTGGTAGCCAGTTCCTCCTGGGTTAAATCGTTCATGGCACGGTATACTTTAAGTTTGTTACGCATGTCAGTCTTTAGAGTGTACGTCCGTAATATAGGCGCAAGGCTAGATGCAGCAGTCCCATGGCAACCGCCGAGTACGCTAGGGTGAGCCCTATCTGCCTGAAATCAAAGCCGGGGTCAGCTTTATAGCTGATAACTATCAGTATGGCTCCCGTTATTACCGCCGCAGCAATAAAGATTTGTATTGCCACCGCCGAGGCTTTTTCCATTATAAGCTGGGTACGCTCATCGGCGGTTACTTCCTTTATCAGTTTCGGGGAGAGGTATCTTGTGGATAAGAATGCAACGACCCCGGCAACCAGCAGTAGTGCCCAGTACCAGCCACCTTGAGTTCCCGCGGCACCGCTTAGTAAAGCTATGACAACGATGGTTAATACTCTCAGTAAGTGGTATTGTCTCTTACTCATGGAGCACCTCCCGAACCAGGCTATACAGTTATTGTATAATAAACTTTACATTTTGTCAAGGGATATTTACGTTTTTTAAAGAATTTCCCTGAGGAATCACTGATAATTAGTCCAGGGGTTCCATTTGAAGCTGGTAGATTTCTTTGACTCCACACCCAACCCCGCGGGAGTTCTTTTTTCCACCCCAAACCCCCCCCGGGTCAAAAAAACCCCCAATTAACCCATTTTTGAATGGGGGTAAAAGAAAAATTGGGGGTTTGTGTTTTATTGTGCCCGT
>CAZPQB010000220.1:0-3813 GCA_964588605.1 uncultured Dehalococcoidaceae bacterium
CGCCAATCCCGGAGACCTGCCAGTGGTCAATATTCCTGAGAAATCACGATGAGCTAACGCTGGAGATGGTCACCGATGAAGAACGTGACTATATGTACCGGGTCTATGCCAGCGACCCGTCCGCCAGGATCAATCTTGGCATACGCCGTCGTCTCGCCCCGCTCTTAAACAATGACCATAAGAAGATTGAACTGATGAATGCCCTGCTTTTCTCCCTGCCAGGGACGCCGGTTATCTACTATGGTGATGAAATCGGCATGGGCGACAACTTCTATCTTGGCGATCGAAACGGAGTACGTACACCAATGCAGTGGAGTCCGGATAGGAACGCTGGCTTCTCTCGTGCCAATGCCCAGAGGTTATATCTACCCCCAATCATTGACCCTGAGTATCACTACGAGGCAGTCAATGTTGAAACCCAGCAAAACAACTCCGACTCTCTGCTTTGGTGGATGAAGCATATGATTGCCTTGAGGAAACGTTTCAAGACTTTTGGCCGAGGTAGTCTTGAGTTCCTTCAGCCAGAAAACCACAAGGTTCTTGCTTTCCTGCGTCGCTATGACGAAGAGACAATGCTGGCAGTAGCAAATCTGTCCCATCTGGCACAGCAAACGAAGCTTGACCTTTCCCAATTTGTGGGATGGCGGCCAGTTGACCTCTTTGGCAGGATACAATTTGATCCGATTACCGATAGTAAGTATTACTTTACCTTAGGCCCCTACGGTTTCTACTGGTTTTCTCTCGAACCCCAGCCAGCAGAAGCTCTACGTGTCCGTGCTCTGCCCTCCGAGGAAGCAGGCGCTGTTCCGACCATAGCCAGGGAGAAAGACGAGCTTTTTGAGAAAGATAACTGGTTTCTCCTGGAGAGGACTTTACGTGACTATATGAGAGGGCGACGCTGGTTCCGCGGCAAAGCACGGGAGATGCGATCAGCCGATATTAAGGACGTTATCCCAATACACTTCGGGCAAACTGAAGCTTACATTGTCTTAGTTCAGGTTGAGTATACTGAAGGTGAACCAGACACCTATGTAGTGCCTCTCACCACTGCTCCTGTGGAGAAGGTTGGTGAGATTACGAAAGAATACCCTCACGCTCTTGTTGCCTATCTGAAGCCTGGCAGCAAGAACAACCAGTGGGCGCTCTACGATGCAATGGTAGATAAGGATTTCTGTAAGGCTCTCTTACAATCAATTGGCCAGAAACGCGGGTTCAAAGGGTCAATTGGTGAGGTTTCAGCTTCGCCAACCCGTATTTTTCGCAGTGCCCGCGGCTCTGATGGAGCTTCTTTAGACCCAAATCCCATGAAGGTCGAGCAGAGCAATACATCCATAGTCTACGGTGATAGACTAATTCTCAAACTCTTCCGCCGGCTTGAAGAGGGACTCAATCCAGACCTCGAAATCGGGCGATTTCTTACCGAAAAGACGCCGTTTGAGCATATTTCTCAGGTCGCCGGCGCATTGGAGTACAAGCGCAGGAAGAGCAAACCGATGAGTCTGGCAATCCTGCAGAGCTTTGTCGCCAATGAAGGCGATGCCTGGCAGTATACCCTGGACTCACTGGAACGCTACCTTCAGAATGTACTGGCGCATCCGACAGTTCAAGTCCCACCCATTCCCCGAAAGCATGTGTTATCCATACTCATGGAGCCGCCTTCTCTGGCCAAAGAGACCATCGGTCCCTATCTGAATTCAGCAGAGCTTCTTGGTCAGCGCACTGCCGAGCTACATGTAGCCTTAGCATCAGGGTTGGATGATCCGGACTTTGCTCCGGATTCGTTCACGCACATGTATCAAAAGTCTCTCTATCAGTCTATGCGGAGCTTTACCATCAGGACGCTACAAGTATTGAAAGAACAATTAACAAAAATCCCCCAAGAACTGAGGGAAGATGCTCAGCAAGTTCTTGATTTGGAGAAGGAAATCATAGAACGCTATCAGCCTATCAATAAACAGAGGATTTCAGCAGCGCGCATCCGCTGCCACGGGGATTATCATCTGGGGCAGGTGCTTTTTACCGGAAAAGACTTTGTCATTATAGACTTCGAGGGTGAGCCGGCTCGATCTATAAGTGAGCGCCGTCTCAAGCGTTCACCTCTGCTGGATGTTGCCGGGATGATAAGGTCATTTCACTATGCTACTCACAGTGCCTTACTCCATCAAGCGCCTCAGGCGCCAAGGCCAGAGGATGACTTGCCGCTATTACAGCACTGGGCACAGTACTGGTATGTCTGGGTTTCAGTAGCTTTCCTGACTTCATATCTCGACATTGTCAGGTCAGTCGGTTTGCTTCCTGAGAATCCTGAACACCTAAGAATTCTCCTCGATGCCTATATACTGGAAAAAGCTATCTATGAGATCGGCTATGAACTCAACAACCGGCCCGACTGGGTGAAGGTACCCCTTCAAGGCATACTGCAATTGATGGAAACCTGAGTTGAAGGGTGATGCTGAATCTTATCTAGAAGAGGAAATAATAGATGGAAGACAAAGAGCAGAAAAATGTGGATGACCTTTGGAAGGAATTCCTTAATATTATCAACAAGCAGCTCGAGGTAAACACTGAGCTAAAAGAGATCGTGGAGAATATTGCCAAAGCTTCATCCCAGAAAAAGGCTTCAGATCTAACCGAGGAACAAGTAAATAAGATAAGAGACCTTTTTATAGACATGGAGTCCTCACTGGGCGAGGAACGTGCTGTCTACCATAGTCTCTTTGGAGTTAATGAGTGATGTCCTCGGCTATTAATTCGTGGCTTGATGCCTAAAGAAATCGGGTGACAGTACTTTATACAAGCAGGAGGTGCAATCTGATGTCTGATAAACAACGTACCATCTTGGAGCTGTGGGCGGTTCTAAAGGATGATATGACCAAGTTCATATCAGACCGGCCTGGGTGGTTAATTGATGCACTTGGAAAGGCACGGGATAAAAAAGGGAGTCAAGGCTGGAAAGATGTAGAGACAGTGATCAATATTTTGCAGTTTCTTAAAGATACGCAAGTGGAGTATTAACTCGACTATGATAATTTTAAGAGTTTTCGAAATATCTGCTCCTGTTATCTTGTTGAAAATAAAGTAACCATATGAGTTCTTACGAGAGTACGGAATGACAAAGGATAAAAATAGGAATTCACAGCAGACAAACAAGGAGACGGTTTTTCAATCGGTACGAAATAATGTGAGCCTACTCTCCGATGATGACATTTACCTCTTCAATGAGGGGTCTCACTACAGGCTCTATGAAAAGCTAGGTGCCCATACCACCATTGTTGGCGGAGTTGAAGGGACCTACTTTGCCGTTTGGGCACCCAGTGCCAGGCAGGTCAGCGTCATCGGTGAATTTAATGGCTGGAACAAGTCGAGTCATCAACTCCATGCCAAAGGGCAATCTGGCATCTGGGAAGGCTTCATCCCCGGCATCGGCAACAGCACGCTATATAAATACTACATTGTCTCTCGTTACCGTAATTATCGGGTTGAGAAGGCTGACCCATTCGCCTGCTTCAGCGAGATACCGCCGAAGACAGCTTCAATCATATGGGATTTAGACTATAACTGGGAAGACAGCGAATGGATGGAAAAGCGCCGGGAGAGAAATGCCCTTGACGCTCCCGTTGCTATCTACGAGATGCATCTTGGCTCCTGGCGGCGGGTGCCAGAGGAAGGGAATCGCTCTCTCAGCTATCGAGAGATTGCCCCTCAGCTTGTTGAGTATATCAGGCAGATGGGCTTTACTCATGTTGAGTTTCTGCCTGTTATGGAGCATCCATTCTATGGCTCCTGGGGCTACCAGACCACGGGATACTTCGC
>CAZPQB010000221.1:0-3811 GCA_964588605.1 uncultured Dehalococcoidaceae bacterium
AGAAAGTGTGAGGGGATCACCGCCGGAGATAATGACGTCCCTGACAGCCTTGTGCCGGCTTATATAGTCTAGCATGGCTTCGACTTCAGCAGGGGATCGCACCCAACCGCCATTTCGCCATTCTCTCTTACGGGTGCAGTGTCGGCAGAGCACGGGGCAAATGTCAGTAAGCACTAGAAGTACCCGGTCGGGGTAGCGGTGAACCAGCCCAGGAACCACTGTGTCTTTTTTCTCATCCAGTGGATCTTCTACACCCATCGACCCCATAGTCATTTCCATAGTGGAAGGTATCGCCTGCTTTCTTATTGGGTCATCGGGATCATAGGGGTTGATCAGCGATAGGTAATAGGGCGTCACCGCCAGAGGAAAGCGCATGGTTACTAACCTGAGCTGCGCCTGCTCTTTAGTGGATAGGGGAATGAATTGGGCTAGTCGTTCGACACGGGTAATTCTGTTCCGGAACTGCCACTTCCAGTCATTCCACACAGCGTCTGGTATATCTCCAAAGAATCTGTACCTGGTTGTGGTTCTTTTACCTGGAGGTTCCTCCTCCAGGTCATCAGAGATGCTGCGTTTACCTGGAGGTTCCTCTTCAGGGTCGTCGTTACTACAGCTTTCCAAGTGGCATTTCTCTGATTTATACATGGGTTGACTTTTAAGTCTTACCAATGATGCTTTCACTTTAATTTTTTCCTCCATTACAAATAGTCGATACTCGATTTAACTGATTCTTGCTCAGTGTGTTTCTTCACATTATTATTATTCTTTTTGTCCCCCTTCATTCGTCAATTTCTATGATATACAGGAATTACTTGACCTGAATTCCTTTCCATGTTATCATCTATATGAAATGTGTTTCATGACTTAATTGTACATCCTTTGTTGGAGTTGTCAAGAGGTTTTGGCCTTTGACGGAAAAAAATTTTGTGAAAATATTATTCTGGGAGCGATGTGAGGCTGATTCTGAAAAGGAGGTGTAACTATGCCGGGATGGAAGTTCGTTACAAATCATGCTCTGGTGCTTTGCCAGATTGCTCAGCAACCACGGATTACCGTGCGGGAGATCTCCTTGACGATAGGCATTACTGAGAAGACAATACACAGAATAATCACTGACCTGGAAAATGATGGCTACGTTACCAAGATAAGAGAGGGCAGACGCCTGAGGTATCGGATCAATCCTGATTTGCGCCTCCGTGATGAGATGCTCCAGGACAAAGCCGTCGGTGACCTTCTGGAAGTCCTGGGCTGGAAAAGACGGCGCAGGCAAATACAGAGTAGAGAGCTGGTTGCTTTAGGCGAGAAAGCAGGATCCTAGTCAATAAGTTCCTTAGGACGTGTAAAGGAAAGGTGATGAAGAAGTGAACAATATAATAGACGAGAATAGATACTTCGGCTTTGCCGATGTCGGACTAATTGAGGAATATAACTTGAACTTTTTAACCCTTAAAAAGGGAGAATTCGCTAACTTTGATTACTGTCCACTCTTAAAGTAGATTTTCCATCTTTGATTGGTTCTTTTCAATCTTGGTTTGTGCTTAGCTCGTCTAATTCTAGTCGAAGACTCTCTATTTCTTTTTCTAGTTGTTCTTCCCTTTCAGTATTCCAGTCGCCGAGTGGTTTGTCTTGAAGATCTATCTCAGTCAATTCCCTCTGGATTTCTCTAATTTTGCTTTGTATCTCATCTAGTCGCTCTTGATTGTTGTCCATCTTCCTATCCCCTGTTTTTGTCTGTCAATTCTATTCAACACAGAAACTCTCAATCATCTTTTCAAACACACTCTTATTGCGATGAAAATGGTACTTAAGGTCTGTGCAGCAAACAACCCAACCCGTCGTATCTTTAGTTGCGTAAGCACTAAGAGATTCAGGTCTATTAAATTCCAAGTAATGCTCAACCACAGTCATCTCGCCGTTATCAACAGTATTATTCTTCACAGTTTTGACATTGTCAGGGATACCACTCCAAAACCACACTGGTAGACTCTGCTGGTATAGTAAGTACAATTGCGATGACGTTTCATTTCCCCTCATGCTAAATTTAATTATGGTCATAGTGGGGAGAGGGTCTGATTCTTTTTTGATATCCCCTTCTTTACTCACTATGAAATAGCCCACCTGATATCCCAAGGACTCCTTGGCTCGTAAACGTGCCTCTTCGGTCAGCTGTTGCAGTGTGATTAATAGTCTAGTCGCGGTAAGTTTTCCATTCCATTCCTTCGAAGCAATTTCATGTTGTGAAAGTAGAAACTCAATTTGCTTGGCAGCGCTCTTATCGAAAATAGCACCTTTTGGTCGCTCCAAACAGAGCATCAGTAGTTTATCGTATTGAAGTTTCCTACCATAAGCTTCCATGGCCTGCATGCCAGTACTCATAACACTCACCATTTCCATGAAGATTTTTACGGCTTTGTCAGGCGAATCTGGTTCATTTCTAGTCAGTAGCCATTTTTTCTGACTCTCTCGTTCTTTTTCTGCCATATCTATTTTGTCTAGATTCTCAACGTAGTCCCAACCGTCTGGAATAAGAATTGAGAAACCGAGTTTGCTTGCGTACGGATGCATTTTCGCCATTATTTCCTCCCTTCAAATAATACGACCAGTAATGTTTTTCATTAAACCACCTTGCTTCACATTTCGTTGCTCGGCCGTGCATAGTAATCTGTAACTTCCCGTGATTACACTAAGCTACTGCCTCTTTTTTCAACTGCTCTATTTGGCTAATCGTATCCGCTACCTTATCTAGGTAAGTGCGGTTAGCTTTAATACCTTCCATTACTAACCATCTAATAGCGTCACTTCTGTTTTTAAACTTGTCCACTGCAACTAGGTTATCAATGTCTTTCAACTCTTGCACAGATAAAGAAAGCTGGACAATAATTTCTTCTCTTGAGTCAGGTGTGGATGCCATCGGCACAGGGAAATAACAATAAACACCTTTAACCCGCTCTCTCCTAATGCGCTTTTCTCTGCCTGTCTTAACCTGTTTACTTAGTGTGTTTGCTAGCGATTGTTCTGGGGTCTTTGAATCGCTTCCGCCGCTTCCCGCTTCTTCTAGGTATGCCCTCGCATACCACAACGCGGTTTCTCCGGGAAATTTTGGGATCAATATAGTTGCTACATGATTCATAAATCCCTGTCTCATCTTAAGCCTCCAGTTGTCTAATTAAGTTATAAGTATTATAAGACTTATTGGTTATTTTGTCAAGTCGTTTGATATTATTGAAGGCATAGGAACATATCAGAAGAAGATTTTTTGCTGAGGCGTTAGAGAGGGGTCATAGTCCCTCTCTCCTTTATTCCCCCTTCCCTTCACCAATCCCCACGGGAAGGGGGCAGTTGCTAAGTGCCTTCGCTCTTCTAATAGACCCCACGCTGGGCTTGACCTTCCTCTTGTTCATAGCTCATTGAGTGCTGGAGAAAGTATTGAAAAGATATTATGTGAAGGCGGTTGATGAACAAGCCCCCTATAGCCATGGTTTGAGATATCTGGCGCAGCAAGCATCATTGGAATTAAACGTGGGCTGCTTTCCCTGAGCGGAATTGAATTTGTTACGTAGGCAAGGAAATTGTGTAGCTCATCTCCTGTTACTCTCTCGTTCTAGCCTTTCAAATTCTTCAAGCAGCTCTTTTTCGCGCTCGGTCAGGCTTTGAGGGGTTACTACTTTGAAAACAGGGTGAAACTATAATACTTTGGTGAAGAAGGCAGCCACTTTGGCAGCCAGGCGAGATTCATATCCCCACCAAAAGTGGTCCGCCCCTTCAATACTTTCGCACTCTTTGGGCTCAGGAAGATTCTGGCAAAATTCAA
>CAZPQB010000222.1:0-3794 GCA_964588605.1 uncultured Dehalococcoidaceae bacterium
ATCGGACATCGTCACGTTGTAACCCGCCTGGGCGCTGACCTGGGCGATGCCGTTACCCATGGTCCCGGCACCAATGACAAAAACATTTTTAATTGCCATGGTATCAAACCTCCTTCTGGATTTTTACCTGTTTTTAAATTTCGCTTCCCTTCTCTCCAGGAATGCCTTCATGCCCTCTTTCTGGTCTTCGGTGGCGAAACAGAGGGCGACACACCGCGCCTCAATATTGAGACCGGAGGCAATATCGGTATCGATGCCGGTCTGGATAGCCATCTTGGCCATCGCCAGGACCGGACCGCTCTTACCCGCCAGCTTCTTAGCCCATTCCATAGCCTCGTCCATCAGGCTTTCCGGCGGAACAACCTTGTTGACCAGTCCCAGTCTAAATGCTTCGTCGGCTTTTATCCTGTCGCCGAGGTAAATCAATTCCTTGGCTTTCGGCATACCAATGAGTCGGGCGAGGCGCTGGGTGCCGCAGGCGCCGGGAATCAGCCCCAGATTAATCTCCGGCTGTCCGAACTGCGCCTTTTCCGAGCATATCCGCAGGTCGCAGCACATGGACAGCTCGCAGCCGCCGCCGAGGGCGTAACCGTGGATGGCGGCAATCGTCGGCTTGGTAAGACTGTAAATTCGGTCGGATGCCTTCCTGATGGTAGCCACGAACTGCTGGATTTCAAGGGTATTCATATTCTGCATCTCGACTACATCGGAACCGGCGGCAAATGCCTTTTCGCCGCTGCCGGTCAGGATTACCACCCGTACTTTCGGGTCGTTTTCAATCTTCTCGAAGACGTCATAAAGCTCGTTATAGACGTCACTGTTGAGGGCGTTTAACGATTCAGGTCGGTTGAGAGTAACCTTGGCAATGCCATCTGCCTTCTCGTAAAGAATGGTTTTGTAAGTCACAGCCTTATCTCCTCTCTGCTTGCCTGGATGTTTCTGATAGCGTGCCTGTTCTCATTGATAGAGACGAAGGGACGTAACGTGAGAAGAAAAATTCCTCTAGTTAGTTTAAGCTAACAGACAGATATGTGTCAAGGCTGGAGGCACATTGGCGGCACCTCACCACCAAATTGACAACAGACTCAGCCGTCCTGTAACCTAATTACAAGACTGGACCAATTAAATATGACAGAAATCGATGCCATAGCCCGGGAGTTAGCCAGAGAACTGAAGAAACACGATGCCGACTACCTTGAGGCGCGTCTTGAGGAAAGCCAGTCCAGCCATATCACCTACCGGGGCAAAGAGCTGGACGCCATCGGGCGGTCGACCGCTGCGGGCGGTAACGTACGGGCCCTGGTGAGGGGAGGCTGGGGCTTCACCAGCTTTAACAGCTTTGATGAACTCTCCGGCCGGATAGCTCAGGCGATAGAACAGGCAAAGTCCGCCGGCAGCGGTGAAAGCAGCCTGGCTCCGGTAGAACCGGCAGTGGATGAGGTGCCCGCCGGAATCGACAGAAATCCGGTTACCATCCCGCTGGCGGAAAAGAAAAAGCTGCTGGACGAGTATAACGACGTTATCTGGAGTACTCCGCAGATACAGACATCGAACATCGGATACTCGGACAGCCGTAAGAAGGTTATATTCCTGAACTCGTCAGGCAGTCATATCACGCAGGAAAGAGCCGATGTTGCCCTCAGGCTGGCAGCTATCGCCTCCAAAGACGGCGAGGTGCAACAGGTAGGGTTAAGTCTGGGCAGCCGGGGGGATTTCAGCGCCATACAGGGACTTCACGAGAAGATAGGAGAGATGTCAAGACACGCCGTGGAGATGCTGTCGGCACCGCAGGCCAAGGGCGGCGAGTATACGGTGGTACTCGACCCGATTCTGGCGGGTGTCTTCGTTCACGAAGCCTTCGGGCACCTGTCCGAGTCAGACTTTATTTATGAGAACGAACGCCTGAAGGATATTATGACCCTCGGTAAGCAGTTCGGCGGCAAGCATCTGAACATCGTTGATTCCGCCGCCGTGCCGGGACTGCGCGGTAGCTATAAATATGATGATGAAGGTGTCCCCGCTGCTAAGACTTACCTGATACGAGAAGGTGAACTGGTCGGCAGGCTGCACTCCAGGGAGACCGCCGCCAGGATGAAGGAAAAGCCCACCGGCAACGCCAGGGCTATTAATTACGGCTATCCGCCCATTGTACGCATGACCAATACGTATATTGAGCCCGGCGAGACTTCATTTGAGGAAATGATTGCCGATATTAAAGAAGGCATATACGCCAAAAACTGGTACGGCGGCACCACCAGCATGGAGATGTTTACCTTCTCGGCGGGAGAAGCGTACATGATTAGAAACGGTAAAATCGCCGAGGCACTGCGGCCGGTGGTGCTTACCGGCAACGTTTTCAACACGCTTAAAAATATAGATGCTATCGGCAATGACCTGGACATGAACGAGGGCGGCGGCTGCGGCAAAGGGGAACAGATGCCCCTGCCAGTGTCCAACGGCAGTCCGCATATCCGGATTCAAAAATGCCTGGTCGGAGGCAGTTGAATGGAGCATATCCTGGCACAAGCCACGAAAGTAGCCGAAGAAGCCGAGGTCTTTCAGGTCTCCTCGGAGGAAACACAGGTCCGGTTCGAGGCTAACAGACTCAAACAGCTCCAGACCAAGCAGCAAACAAGCGTGGCTCTGCGTATTATCAAGCAGGGCAAAACCGGTTATGCCACCACCACCAGTATGGATAATGGACGGGAACTGGTCAATAATGCCCTGGAGACCGCTGAGTTCGGCAAGGTTGCCGGTTTTCAGCTTCCCGGCCTGACGGAATATCCATCTGTAGACATTTTTGACGATGCGGTAAATTCAGTGTCAACTAGAGAAATGGTTGGACTCGGCGAGGAGATGATAGCCGCCGTTATCGGCCACACACCGGAGATTGTCTGCGAGGCCGTGGTGCATCGCGGCGTTATCAATATAAGCATTATTAACTCACGCGGCGGACAGGCAGATTATCGGAAGAGCTTCTTCAGTCTCGATATCGAAGGCAGCCTTATAGAGGAAACGGATATGCTTTTTGTCGGCGATAGCGAGAGTTCCTGCCACCCCATAAAAGACCCCAAAACGGTAACGAATCTGGTGCTGCAGCAGCTTGACCTGGCGAAAAACCGGGCTACAGCACCGAGCAAACAGCTGCCAGTGGTGTTTACGCCTAACGGCGTGGCCAGCGCTATGATAATGCCCCTGATGTCGGCCTTTAACGGCAAGACGGTCCTTGAGGGGGCTTCACCGATAGGCAACAGGCAGGGTCAGCTGGTATTTGATAAAAAGCTGCACCTCCACGACGACGCCACTATCAGCTACCGCCCGGGGAGTCGACCCTGTGACGATGAAGGCATTGCCAGCCGGCGTACTGCCCTTATTGAGGGGGGCATTGTAGCTAATTTTTTCTATGACCTGCAAACGGCCGCCCTGGCCGGTAAAGAGAGCACCGGCAACGGCAGTCGCAGCCGCGGTAGCCTCCCCTCCCCAGCCCCCAGCGCCTTTACCATCGCCCCGGGCGATACCACCTTCGATGATATGATTAAGGATATTAAAGAAGGCCTGGTTGTCGACTTCCTCATGGGGGCTTCCCAGGGCAATATCCTGGGCGGCGATTTCAGCGGCAATGTCCTCCTCGGTTACAAGGTGGAAAACGGCGAGATAGTGGGCCGGGTCAAGGATACCATGGTCTCGGGGAATATTTATCAAGTGCTCAAAGATATTACCGCCATCGGCAGCGAGGCGCGGTGGGTGGGCAGCTCCCTCCAGATACCGCACATCTACTGCCCGGGTATATCGGT
>CAZPQB010000223.1:0-3770 GCA_964588605.1 uncultured Dehalococcoidaceae bacterium
GATTCTCATCAGAATCATCGTTCGGTATCCTCAGCGTCCCCTCCTGTAACCCAACGTATGACGGCGTGAATACCAGCGTGATTGTCTCCGATCCACCCGCACCAATGGTCTGCCCTGAGATATTACCACTCGTTATCTCAAACTGACCGTCATCTATCGTTAGAGTCCCGATTATCAGGTCAGCATTACCTACGTTCTCAACCGTCACATACCGCTCACCACTCGTATCGCCTACATATTCCTCACCAAAATCTACCGGCCCCGGCGGCGCCGGCGTGACCTCTATTTCAGGCGCCAGTTCGGGTGGCTCGGTGCCAATGCCTTTCAGACTGACGGTAGTTCCGTACCGGCAATGATCACCGTCAGAAATTATTCTTAGAGTGGCTTCTTTTTCACCTGCAATCAAGGGTACAAACTGTAAAATAATGTCACCATAGGCACCGGGTGCAATGCCAACACCGGTAACATTTTCAGCTACTTTGTCAAAGTCTGCGGCATCAGTACCAATGATGCTTATTCCACTGACATGTAAATCAGCATCACCGATATTGCTAACCGTAACCGTCTGGAGAGAACTCGAGGAGCCGACCTGTACAGAGCCGAAGTCGATTTCAGGTGGTGAAACCGATATTACTGGTCCGTTGCAAGCTAATGCAATTGAAGGAAGTAAAGCCTGTGCCAACAACGATAAGACTAATAATAAAGCTATTTTTCTCATATCACACTTCACTCTCTCCACGATTCTGTGGCTAGTAAAATGCTGTGGTATGCAATCTTAGCATACCAAATTAATCAATGTAAAATATAAGTAGAGCAACAACCCATCTAAGATATTATCTAGCTATAAAGGTAGGAAAAAAGAGGCTAAAAGTTAGAAATAGGATAGAAATATCAGTATCGAATATAAAAAGTTATTTAGAGTAAAGTCCTACCGTACCAAATAGCCAGTCAGTTGCGTGACCATTAGGTGATTTGTTGGAGGTTATTCCTATGCTAAACATAATGTGGGATGAGGGCATCTGTAAAAACGTGCATGTTATTGACGCTCAGTATTTTCAGTATCCTGGCAAGCTGGCATGGCGCAAACGCAAGTTCTATGGTCTCCGAGTGTAGCGATGTCTGCAACAATACCCTGGGCTTACAGATAGAAGAACTGATTCACAATAATAGCACAATGGGACATGAGGAAGTAGAGAATATTACCCTGCCAGATGATATATACGCCGAGTCGTCCCAGTCGACCGTTCAAGTTAATCAGAGTGTTCAGAGTGAACCCAGTTTGAATCAACAATGGGCGTTGGAACAGATTCAAGTGGTTCCGTTGCCGAGGATAGCTAAAAGTAACTTACCAGTATTAGTAGCGGTACTTGACACCGGCATCGACCGCGAACACGAAGACCTTTGTGGTGCGGTTATAGCGGATGCTAATTTTACGGAAAGTGCCACTACTGATGATGTATATGGTCACGGCACTCATATAGCCGGGATTATTGCCGCCAGGAATGATAACAACCTAGGTGTTGTGGGCCTGGCCCCAGAGAGTTCTCTCGTTAACGTTAAAGTAGCCGATGATAAAGGCAGGTGCCAGATATCAGCACTGGCTGATGGCATTATCTGGGCGGCAGATAATGGTGCCAGTGTCATCAACATAAGCATTGAGATGAGAGAGTCCACTTCTGAACTGAGAGAAGCTGTGGATTATGCATGGCGGAAGGGGGCTATTATTATAGCCGCCGCCGGCAATGATGGTAAAGAATCACCGGTCTACCCGGCATGTTACGAGAACTGTATTGGGGTAACGGCTATTCAGGAGAATGGTACCCTGGCTCCACTGGCAAACTTCGGTGACTGGGTAGATGTAGCCGCCCCCGGATTCAATATCTACTCCACCCTGCCTGATAATAGTTACGGGTACAAGCATGGCACTTCATTTGCTACTGCCTACGTCAGTGGACTGGCGGCGCTATTATTTACTGTGGTAACTGATACTAATGGCGATGGCAGGCTCAACGATGAGGTTCGCCTGGCGATTGATGCCGGCTGCCGTGATACAGGTATCGGCGGCACAGGTCTGGGAAGTATTAGTGCCGCCGGCTCTTTCAATGAAGTAATGGCGAACCTTGAACATTCGCCATAAATGCTTCAGCTTCGATTTCATCAATCATAACAGGAATATTTCACCCTCAAACTCACGGTAAATAAGCAGTACATAGTTTCCTATCTGAATCCGTGTCCCACTGTTGTTAATAATGTCCCCCGTTTATCTACTTCTAAACGCCGAAAACCCCTTTATTATCGAGTATAAAATAGACAAGTACATCATAATTTTTCCTACAGTACTAGGCATGGTATTGCAAATATATCATGTTTAACATACAATAATAGTTGCTTATAATGCGTTGTCTCTAACAAATATACGTGTCCATTAGTTAATTTAATATGTAGGAAAGGTACATCTTGTACATACATATCGGTATTCTGTAGATATCATGAAACGAGCCATAGGACTGATACTGATTAGCTTTCTTTGCGTGGTGGGATTCCTCTCCGTATGGGGAAACATACCATTTGCACCCGTCTTCGATTCCAGTATGGAACCCGAGCTTCAATCGGGCAGCCTGCTTGTTATCAGATCGGTAGAAGTAGCAAATATAGAAGAAGGCGATATTATTGTTGCCCGTGTTCCCGATACTATTCGTGAAGACTACAACTATCCGCCGACAATTGCCCACCGTGTGGTTGAGATAAAAAAAGACCAGCTTGGAATTTCGCTCCAAACAAGGGGTGACAATGCCTACGATGACCCGTTCCTCGTAAGGTCCTGGGACATCAGGGGTACCATTGGTTCCCAGATTCCCTACTTCGGACTACCATTACTTCTCCTCCAGAGCAGGCTGGCGATGGTCTTTATTATTGTTGCCATTGTCCTGCTGGCGCTCTTTCTCTACGTTAATGAGATCAGCCTGGGTGTAGGCAGGATATTCAGAAATGCGTTATCTCCGATTGTCGAAGAGGGTCACCGGACAGACCTGGTACTGTCACGTCGATTTGAGGGTACGGAAAGAGCTTTAGATAATTTTGCTAATGCCATGCAACTCTATGCCCAGCACATGGCCAGCCATACCAGTGCCATACAGGGCCTCAGTGAAGCATCTCAATCGTTGAGGGGCAGTGCGGCTGAGCAGAATCGCATATTGGGCCATCTGACTAAAGCTTATGTACAGGAAAAATCCAGGAGCGAGGTTTCAACGGTGGAACGGGTGGTGAAAGAGATTGAGAGGAAAACACTCGAGGCATTGCAGGCAAAAGATGAACTGGAAAAGAAAATACCGGGTCAGTATATAAAACCGAGAGAAGAACAGTTGCTAAGAGAAATCCTGCAGTCTCCCCCGGGATGTGTCGTGAATCCTAAGGCACTGCTTGCAAGGACGCACTATCGCTAATAAACTGTTGATTTCCTGGAACAATACTCAGCAGTTCATAAAATACCAATACTACTAAGATAAGCTATCATCTGGGGAACTTCGAGTACGTAGCGCCCTATCCTGTGACAATATCGGATATTAATGGTTACTTATTTTGGCATTAGACCTTTCATTATGTCAATTTACAGCACCGCGTAGTAAATAATATTTATATCTATCATTAATGGAATTGCCCTTCAGGGTCTTTTTAGGGTAGAATTTTGAAGCTTGGAGAGGTGTCCGAGTGGTTTATGGTGCCGCTCTCGAAAAGCGGTCTCCGTGTAAGCGGAGCGTGGGTTCGAATCC
>CAZPQB010000224.1:0-3748 GCA_964588605.1 uncultured Dehalococcoidaceae bacterium
AGCGTCAGTTTTACACACTGAAGGTCACAGGTTCGAGCCCTGTACCGCCCACCATAGTGTACGATAGGCAGAACTCCTAAATCCTCTTGCTCATGATTATCGGGAGCTCATCAACTTGCTGTAGCCGAATCACTCTTTTAGTTTGACCATGGTATATCCGGCTTTAGCAAGAATATCAGGGATGCCTATTACCAATATGCGGTCTTTTTCCCTTTCATCTTCGGTAAGCTCATCCCAGGGTATAAGGTCTTTATGTAGCTTCCTCTCTTTATCCGTCGACGCCGCGTGTCGCCAGTTCTCATTGAGCTTTTGTTGCATCCAGCGTTCGTGTTCCATTTTTGCCAGTTTCTCCACTTCATCGCTTTGAAATTGGGCCGGTGCCCCAGACCCCCGGGCTGGCAGCATGACATATCCTACACTCGCCAGTTTATTGAGAATATCCCGGACATTATTGCGATTCTGCTCCTTCTCGTTTTCAGGTAGAGCGGCATAAGGTTTGAGTGAACTATGCTCCTTCTTTTCTTCCTGTGTAAGTGGTCCATATGTCCAGCCTTTGGCACGCAACTCCTCGCAGAATATCTCATGAAACGCCTCGGCAAGCTTTCCCAGGAGGTCTTCGTCAGGCTCCATACGTTGCATCAACGCAGAAAAGTCCTGGCCATCCACGTGCAGATTCAGTTGTGTTTCGGAAGGCAAGCTGGAACGCTCAAAGTCCGCTTTACCTGCTAGTTGACTCATAGCTACAATTGCTTCTATAGACCGAGCCCCGTGTCTATATTCTTTAGTCAACAAAAAGGCACGCAGCACTCCCTGGTCAATGCTTACGATTCTCTTGTTTCCCTCATTGTGTAATAGCTGGGGTGTAAAACGTTCAAAGATTGAGCGTAAGATGATAGCTCGTCGGATAATGTAATAAGCGTCTTTGGCCCGCCCCTGGGTGTACTCACCTTCCTGTACGTTGGGACCGAGGATATTGAGAAAGCCTTTGAGCCGACTTATAAAATCCGGTAATTTTGCCACGCGGCGCTCTTTCTCATCAAGACTGGACCCAAAGGCTTCCATGTTGTGGCTCGTGCCGCCGGCAAAGACAAAGATGCTGCGACCAATTGGATGGGTTATTTGCCCTTCTTGAAATTCACCGTCTTGCATCGGAGCCAGGAAATAACGCAGCCAGCCAAGTGGCTGATGCTGCAGGGGAGCATCAAATTCGTCCCAGAAAACGAGTGGAATTTTCCCGGATAATGCCTTGTCACGGACCTGATGGAAGGCACCAAACAAATCTTCGGGAGAAGCAAGCTGGGATAGATTAAAATTCAACGCTTCAATTTCACCCGGCAGTACCGAGTTGGCTACTTCTTTTACGGCAAAAGACTTGCCAGAGCCCGGTGGACCGAACACAGCGATGGAAAGGGGTGTCTGCCGGTAACGCTGGCAGTAGTCGCGCACCAGGCTGCTGATGTTGTGGAGGCTCTCAATCTCCCTGCGGTCAACTGTCTTCAGATTTCCAAACCGCCCCATCGGCACTTCAAGCAGGGCGTATTCCAGACCCTGGCGTACAATTTGTTCGGCCACGGTCTCAAGTGAATCTGGATTTTTGTCTTCGAGGATTGTCCAGAAACGGGCTGTCTCCGCGGGAGCGGCGCCAGTCGCTGGTGTCGGCAAAGCCGGTTCTGGATGCCTGATTAGAGCTGTGGCCAGACATTTGCCATCCTCTGACAATTCTTCAGCTATTTTTGATACTGGAAAAGCAAGGCAGATTTGTTTTGGGTCGGCGGTGACTTGCCCGTATCCCTCAACATGGAGAAAGCGCGTGGCGCGGATGCCAGACTGAATGCCCTCCGGTATATCTGGCTGCGTGGAATTCAACATCAATTCTCGGGCAATGCCTACCGTGAGGCAGGAGTTATAGCCAATCATGTATCCCCGGTGATAGGGCCCCCATTCGCCTTCCATCGTACCTGGGTCAAAGAACAGCCTTGCGTCTGGTACGGATTTTGAATTTCGTGACCAAAGAATCGCGCCTGCAGTGCCAAAAGCGACGATAACATAGGCACACCGTGCCAGCGCGTTCACATGGGGATTGTATAAAAGCTCCCACAAAAGGTCCTGGGCAGTGCGTTCCCAGGAGTTCTGACGACTGATCTGTACCTGGCTGCTCCGTAAATCACCCACCGTCATTACTACCATAAGCCGCTCGGCATGATTTTTCAGTAAATGGTCCCATAGTTTGCCTTGAGCCACCGGTTTAGCCATCTTGACCAGAATCCAGGGTCTGGCGGTACTACTGTTCAACGCCTGAGGCCAGTACTCTGGATGTTCGCGAAAGCCCAGGTTGGCATCATCAATAATGATGAGGTCAGCGTCTTTGGGGTCATCAACAACCTTTCTCCACCTGTCTGATGAAGCCACATTAGTATGTGCTGGATGCAGTCCTGAAAACTCCTGCACCCGCCACACCTTGTCTGAGCCCGGTTTGCGCTCGTCGAGTTTGAACGGAGCCCACATGGCATAGGAATGGTGGAAACGGTTGTCACCCGGTGTTACCCGACCCCGGGGCAAACCAATTTGTCGTACTTCAAAGTTGACCTGACGGCTTTGTCTCAGGTTCTTGGCGACGGCAGTAATAAGGTCGGCCAGCATGGCGGCACCGCCGGGCTGGCAGAAGGCAGCCGTGACCTCATCCGCCGTCCATGTCTGCGCCATGCCATCCGTCCGCCGCACCCTGGCAATATTCCAGTCGATGGTTACATCCCCAGTAACGATAGCTATTTTGGTTTTTGGTATGTTCATTGAACCGCTCCGTTGTGTCTTAGTTCCGAATCTCACTATTATTACTTTGGCGTGAACATTTAATCAAGGCGATATACCTTAAGGTTATCAAAGGCGACATCGGCACCAGATTCGGACGACTCTACGATCATTCCCACGTATCCCCCGGTAAAAGAATCATCGGTGACAGTAGTCAGATGATGACCGTTAACATATACCTCTATGTTGTTGCCCTGACAGACTACTTTTAGGTGGTTTGTGCTATTACCCTGGTTAATAAAGGCTGACTTTGTCTTGCCCTGTAGCTCAGTCCACACGCCCTTGGTATCTGTTCCTACAAGGTAATAGCCATCTTCCCAGACTATGAAACGGGAGTAGGTATTGA
The DNA here is from genome assembly GCA_964588605.1 of uncultured Dehalococcoidaceae bacterium. GTDB lineage: Bacteria > Chloroflexota > Dehalococcoidia > Dehalococcoidales > RBG-16-60-22 > CAZLEY01. The sequence continues at coordinate 3,155 of CAZPQB010000224.1, forward strand.
TGTCTTGAAGACGGAAAATCAGACCATAGGCACCTCCAGCTGGTTCGCCTACCAGCCTGGCATCTATCTCCAAAGAAAAATCGTCAAATGGTCCCTGCCAATGATTCCATACCCAGACTGCGCAGCTTAATTTTTTTACCGAGATATGGTATTCGCCATCATTGTAAATTTTGTCGTAATCTTTTACGGATTCCTGTGACCAGCCGCCGACTGGATTACTGAAGTCGTCTTCATAGAGCAGCCCGGCCGAGGGCGTCCCACCTGGCCACTCAGGTTTGGGGTAGATAGGCTCTGCGGTACGCTTCTTTCCAGGGTCAATGACTTCAAACTGCCCGTTTTGCCACTGGCCAACCTGCCCGGGATAGCATTCAACTGCCAGGAGTCCGCCGTCAAACCAGGTAGGCCCCAGACACGTATCAAACGTCTCGGTGGCCATTATATCCCTTATGACTGCCTGGTCAAGGGTCCCCGCCTTCTCGATAGCCTGCTCGAAAAATTGCAGGGCACTCCAATAGGTCAGTTGTCCCCAGTAATCAAATATCCCTTCATCATAGCGCGCCAGGAATTTATCATGGAATGCGGCGGCTGCGGGAG
>CAZPQB010000225.1:0-3713 GCA_964588605.1 uncultured Dehalococcoidaceae bacterium
GGAGCTGTGGTGGAAGTAGAGGTGGATTTATCACCAGGCTTACCTTCTTTTACAATGGTTGCGACATAGCATACACTCTGCTAGGAATAGGCAATATACCCTGTAGCTCTATCGAATTCCTGCCGTCCACAAGAACCTTCACCTTCAATGCTTCAAGTGCCAGTCTTTTTTCTGCATATCCGAAATCCGATAGATTTTGGCTAACAATCCTGCAGAATTCCGCCAGTTTCTCCAGATCGAAATCCCTCTTCTTGGCTTCTTCCAGCTTCCTCTGCGTTTCTGTGAATTCCCTTTGAAGGCCTGACCTCTCTCGATTTATTTTCTCATTCTCCTTGACTACAAGATCCTCTGGGAATCCCTTCATAGCCCATTGTAGCAGTTGCTTTTGTTCCTTATCCAAAGCCTTGAGCTTATGTGTTAAACGGCATAGCTGCTCCTGAAAAGAACTCTCTTGAGTCGTATCACTTTTCAATTGTTCAAGGCCAGCCAAAACAGTTCTTGGATTCTCAAACACTCTGAAAACCTCGCTCCAAATAGCCTCGTCAAGCCACCTGCCATTTACGGTCTTTGCAGTGCAACGTTCCTCTAGGAGCAATCTCGCGCGTCCGCTACAACGGTAATAAGGCTTGCCATGCAAAGGAACGCCATAGTATTTGTTGCCACATAACTTGCAGAACAGCCTGCCTGATAGCAAATACGTTAGTTTTTGATTGCGTGGAGATAAGTCCCTATTCCGATCCAACTGCTTTTGAATGAGCTCCCATTCTTCCGATGAGAAAGCAACGCGGTCAACTGCACCGGGAATCAGGATGCGGCCTGCCTCAGGGCATGTCAGACGCCTCTTACCTTCAGTCTTAGTCTTACAAGCATAGCTCTTGCCGGCATAAGCACTGTTTCGCATGATCCGCCCTACGGTGCTCCGACTCCATCTGCGACCACCCTTGGGAGCAGGTATATTCCTGTCCATTAGCCTTCGGCAAACCTCATTGAGAGAAATGCATTCTTGAATCAGCCATTGCCCTATCATCCTTACTATGTCGAGTCTGTCATTTGCTATGTTGATACCAAGTTCCTTATCATAATCGTAACCATATAGAATACCGCGCCCCGTTGGTAGCTTACCATTCTTTATTCTCTCATGCTTTCCACGCATTGTCCGCTCTTTGATTTTTTCGGCCTCCAGCTTAGCGGCATATCCTCTTATATGTGTTATCAGTAGCCCGAGGTCTGAACTGTCCAAGTCCTCCGTGACCAGGATTAGCCCGACTCCATTTCGTTCCATTTCTTCTTGCAGAAGAATGAAGTGGATGGGGTCTCTAGACAGACGATCCAGAGTATATGCGATGACCGCGTCCACTTCCTTATCCTTGACCCATTGCCTAAGTTCGGCCAGTTTCGGTCGGTCAAGGGACAATCCAGAGTAAGTCTCTCTAACAGTGTACTTGTCATTTATCTCGTATCCAAGCCCCTGTGCCTTATCTTGGCACGCTTCGAGTTGGCTATCAAGGCTGGTTCCTTCCCGCTCCTGGTCCTCTGTTGATACCCGGCAGTAGATTGCTGCTTTCATTTATTCACTCATCTCCACGCAATAGTTTTGGTGGCCAGGCCTTTCCTTGATCTGTGAAAAACGTTTTCCAGAAGTCCTCAGCAGTCATCTCATGCAGGCATTTCCCACAAAATGAGTAATCAGCCCCGGTCATGCCCATAGCTATACCTATCTCTGGAAGAAGGATATCTTCAGAGCCACAAAAGTAACAGGTCTCACCTTCTGCACGTTCACCTTTGGGAATATTCCAATAAGGGGTCTTGCAACTTGCACAGCGAAGCGGTTTCGACCTTCTGCTAACCCACTTATGTCCACAGCGCAGGCATGAATGCTGATATATTTTCGCTTTGTTCATACTTAGTAGTGTATCACTGTAAAGTAAGTTTGTCAAGTCTTCACCGGCTCTCCAGGTTTGAGCACGCAATCTAGCCCCTACAAGTGCCGACAAGTCTGTCCTGCGGTCGTCCGGTTCCTCTCAATAGTTGTCTCTCCATCCTTGGTCTTTTCCCACAGGAGCAGGGTCATTAAACGCTTGAACGTCGGTGAGACTTTCTCAGTGTGCCGCCAGTTCGCATACACGATAATTGCGTTGTATCTCTCGCTCCTGATAATAGCTTGGGGCTGCATCACCTTCTTTGTCATTTTCGCTTGGTTTGACTCTTGTCTGACCGTAACCTTAGCTCTCGTCTTGCGACGTGGGGCGCCCCTTTTTTCGTTTTTGGTGAACAACTATCTGCGCGTTCGCGATTACCCGCTTACTCGCGGGACGGTTTTTCATTCGATGCGAGTTGCACGATTCGTTCATTGTACTTATACTTACTCAGGATACCAAGAGGCATAGGCTGACTTGTCAACGACATCCCAGCTTTGAAATCTGTTTAGGACTAGTGACATCAAGTGACAACTGTCAAAGACTCAAAATGGGACAGAAGCGAATCTTCACCGAAGCCGCGGATAAGTGACCAGGATAAACGGTTGATGGTGGATTATCTGCACGCCGGGCTAGAGATAGGTAAGTCGCGTGATGAACTACTTGATGAACTTGTAAAGAGGTATCAGCGGAGCGCCCGGCAGATTGAGAGATATATCGCCCAGTCGCCACTGCCCACGGTAGACGAAAGGTATGAGGAGACTCCCCACAGACGAAGAATGCGCGAACTGGCCAAAACACTAGCAAAAGAGATCAAGATTCCAACGTTTTGGGATACGGACCTTTGGAGAGATTTACCGGTTGAATTCAAGAGGGGCAAGTATTCCTTACCAATAGGTGAGATTAAGATAAGTCAAGATAGACAGATAAAGGTCACTTATCCTGACATTGGTGCAGGAGTTGCAGAGCCGCATCTCTTAAAGGGGTTATTCAGTCATCTCAGATCCTCCGGTTCGCGCAGGTTCGCGGAACTTGTTGATGAACCGGGCCTGCTTCACAGCTTAGCTGTCGAAATTGAACAGTATTCTCAAGCTCTTTTGATGTTCTTGAAGCTCCTCATGGATGATGTGAAGGGACGCAAGGCAAAGGTGAACTTCCATGACGAGCCAGAGCCCGGTCTCATGAAGTGGTTCGTAATAACAGCTTGGTACTGCACTCTTTGGGATGCCTTCGGTCACGGTGCCATTGATGACTCGCTGTATAGGCCACACGAGAGTATTCAAGGCGCCGACCTTTGGCAGTTAAGATTCGGCGCCTATGTGATTGGGGTCGCCAGAAGTGAGCAGACCCTCGAAACATATGAGAATTGGCACAATGAGTTGAGGATTAGGTACGCCAAACATCCATTGGCCAGAGATGTGGCTGACAGATGCAAGAGACTGGATGAGACCGTACAGAACATCACGCAGCGGCTTAAGGAATTCAGCGATATGCAGAATCTACCTGGGCACTGCCACCTTTGCCAATCCAGCGACGATCCGTATGTGAGCAGGCCCCAAGATAGGAGCACCAGTCCCAAGAGTCGCCAGTAGTTGTTGGGACATCGTGATGGACTATGTAGCTGGGTAACAATCCAAGTTAATGTGCAATTTCACCCTCAGGTATACTCTGGACCTCTGCCTCGCCGCCTTGTCACCCATATAGCCACTGCCACTGAAGCGAGTGCCAGCAAGCCTACTATGGCTGTCTTCTCGGCCGGAGTAGTGTTGACGACTACGGCGCTTATGGCCACAGCAG
>CAZPQB010000226.1:0-3672 GCA_964588605.1 uncultured Dehalococcoidaceae bacterium
CGATGAGAAAGGATTACGATTAGGCGATAAGATGGCAGGTACAATGGTGATCGAGGAATAGACGAAAGGAAAGTATCAGAGGGATAGATACCAATTCGTTAGTGACCTGCAAGTTTCATCCCCTTGTTGAAGGCTGCCATATTGGCATCGAATTCTTTAGGGAAATTTTCTTTCAATAGTGGCTCCAGTGATCTTTTATCCAAGGGCAACGCACCAGATCCAATCAGGGCACCGATCAGAATCACATTTGCAAAAATAGGGTTCCCAAGTTTGAAGGCCTCATCTGTTGCCTCTATCACTATTACTGTAGCTGATAATTTCTCTATAAGCTTCAAAAGCTCATCTATTTTAGGGTATATGGCATGGCCACTGGTAACATCTGAAGGATATATCGGTCTTGTGTTTGTTATAGTTACGACATCTGGATTACCAAACTGGCATAGCATTCGTAATGTTTCTGCCGGTTCCAGGCTGAGAATGACATCAGCATGTCCTATGGGAATTAATGAACCATAAGAAGTATGCTCTGAGATTCTAACATGGCTTGCAACCGATCCTCCTCGCTGTGAAGCTCCATACGTATCCCCAACGCTTACAAAATAACCCTGATTTACCAAAGCCCTACCGATAAGGAGCGACATCAATACATTACCCTGTCCGCCGACACCAGCAACAATCAGATTCAGTGGATCTTTTGTGAGTTTTTTCATGATTATGTTGCCTTCTTAATGATTGCTCCTTCAGGACATATATCAACGCAAAGCCCGCATCCGGTGCAGACAGCTTCATCTATCTTGGATTTACCTGTTTCTCTATCCCAGATTAACCCCGGGCATTGGAATACTCGAGTGCACACCCTGTTACAACCACAGGCCTCACCAATACAAATATCAGGGTCCACATGTACGACATAGGGGAATCTTTTCTCTCTTTTAGCCCTCACCATCTCGCACTCGCGACGCATTATCACGACCTTGGCACCACCCACCTCGGCCATCAATTTCAGGAGAGTAGTCGTAGTATTTTCAAGCTCAAAGGGATCACAGACTTCAACACGCGCTCCTAACGAGTGGCATAATGCTTCCATATCTATGCTTATTGCCTGCTCCCCAGCACCAGTCATTCCCGTTCCAGGGTGTGGTTGGAAGCCAGTCATGGCAGTGGCATTATTATCTAAAATAAGCAGGATAAAATTGGATTTATTGTAGACACCATTTATTAATGCCGGTATGGTAGCATGAAAAAATGTAGAATCACCGCACAAAGCTATTACCGGCTGTTCAAATCCAAATTGTATCAAATTCCCCAGTCCATTAGCCACTCCTGCTCCACTACCCATTGCATGCATTGTTCTGGACTGATAATATCCCCCTGCTGCAAATCCTAATGCATAACAACCAATATCACCGCAAACAAACCCATCACGCCCATCCAGTTGAAGTGCATTCTTTACTGCCCAGAACGTAGCACGGTGTGGACAACCAGGGCATAAATTGAGAGCTCGCCCTGGTATGATCATAGAAAGCTCTTTAGCTTTTTTCTCATAGATAATATCACGTGCCTGATAGGTAATACCCATAAGGTCAGCTATCATATTAATAACTACATCGGGATGTAATTCGCCATACGAGGGTATATGTCCTGATCGTTTACCATAGAATACCAAGCGTGGACTATCCGGTGGTAAGTTAGCTGCCAGTTCCATTACGCTCCGTTCTATAAAAGGATCAACTTCCTCCACGAACAAAACTTTCTGTGACCTGCTCAACTGTTTTTCCACGAGGTTTTCTGGTATAGGCCATGTAGTACCTAACTTGAAGATGCCTACCTTATTGTCCAATTTCAATTCCTTCACGGCTTCGGTACAACAAGATGTAGAGGCCCCGGAGGTTATAATGAGCAACTCTGCCTTATCAGGACCCACATACCAATTAAAGGGCGCTGACTCGAACCTTTGTTGTGCCTTAGCCAGCTTTTGGTGTAGGATATTATGCAGCCAAGGAAACGGACCTGCGGCCAACTTGCTTAGAGTGGGATTAAACATATTCCATATGTTAGGGAAATATGCTCTTTGCTCCCTCTTCGGCAGTTCACCCAGTATTACATTTCCTCTCGTGTGGCCAATGCGATTTACGCTTCGTACTATACAAATGGTATCTAATTCCTCTGAAAGCTCAAAGGCCCATTTTGTCATATCTTTGGCCTCTTGAGCATTGCTCGGTTCCAAGAGGGGTATATCCATCCATTTACAGATGTTTCGTGAATCCTGTTCGTTAGAGCTGGATATAGCACCAGGATCATCAGCTACTACCAAGATCAATCCCTTGCCTATCCCAGTCATGGCGAGATTTATCAAGAAGTCAGAAGCAACATTAATCCCATTCTGCTTCATAGAGGCGATAGCTCGAATACCAGCAAAGGATGCGCCTGCAGCAGCCTCTAAAGCTACTTTCTCATTTACTGACCATTCTGCATGAATACCCATGCCTTTAGCTATAGATGTTAAGGTATCCATAATCTCGGATGCTGGCGTTCCTGGATAAGAGGCAGCAAAACCTATACCAGCCTCAAGCGCTCCTCTGGCGATAGCTTCATTACCTAACAAGAGCTGTGTTGTTCCAGGGGCATCTAACTCAATACTTGCCATGCTGCGTGGCACCTCCTTAAACTTTTTTAAGTTTCGACCTCTCAACTAAAAGTCTATTAACTACACTCTCTGACATACCTAAATAAAGCAATTTCTTTTTGTCACCAGTCTTTTTGATGATTTCCTTAAGTGCCCTCTTTTTTTTAAGGAGGGCTGCCTCTTTAAGGTGAGCTAGATCCTGTGAAGGCAATTGCCCAATCTCAAGCTTCTTTTTCGCTTTAGCCCGCTCCATAAGTTCAACACCGACATCAGTGCGGATAAGAACAGTATTCCAGCCCTCAATTCCCTCTACAGAGCCTACTGAAATATCGGCAAACTCAGCCGTCATATCCAGGCAGTAAGAACATGTTGGCATAATAAATTCTCTGATAGTATCCAACGGGAGGGAGATTTTACCTGAATTACTATATACATCGAATTTATTTGCCGGAGGCGGAGGAATATCAAATTTAACCACCTGCGTTAAGTCGAAATTTTCTCTCAAGAACCGTTGGAATGTATCATGACACAGGGCCCAGGTGCAAAATAGTCCGAGCACCAAACTCACATTCTCTATATTCATCCTGTTCAGTGGTGGATTTTCCTTCATCTTCCTTATGGACAACACCTGACATGGCATAGCAACTATTCCTAGTCTATCTTTGCTGTCTTTGGCAATGCGATTCAAGGCATCCAATGTAAAACAAGCCATGTAGTTGGATCCAGCGCATTGAAGTATCCCTTCCTTGTTTCGGGCCAAGAAAGCAGACGGAATCTTATCGTTAGACATTTTTGCCAAAATTGCACTGTCAATGTATCCCTCTTCCAGTGCCAATGACATGAGTGTAGTCACAACTCCGCCGTATTGTGCCCTTTCTCTGATATGTAAATCCGTAGACCTTGCAATCAACACTTCCTTGACAGTGCCTAATTCATCCGCACTATAGTCTGCCCCGAAAACTTGTTGGCTGATTGTATCTAAATCTGTGTGGGTTCTGGGGCAATATTGATAGCACTGCCCTTCTGAGATGTCACAATTATCCAAA